>JAAEQG010000415.1 GCA_024231775.1 bacterium | reverse complement strand
CGTAGCTCGTCGATTTTACGAGGCGCACCCCAGCCCTCAAGCCATGGGATCTCATTGGGAATCGCTACGCGCTTCTCGGCGGGAGGTAAACTCCCGCCCTACAAAGGCTTATCAAGGGCTTTGGGGATTTGGTTTGACGGGCGGCCTGCCCCTCGCCCACCCAGCAGGATGCCTGCCCCACAACATTTCGTTATGGGATTTACTGGGTTTGGCGGCGGTCTGCCTCTCACCCCCACCCGGCAGGCAGGATGCCTGCCCCACAATTTTCGCTTTGGAATTTACTGGGTTTGGCGAGCGACCTTCTTCCCACCCCCGCCCAGATCCTTCGACTCCGCACCGAAGGGCTTCGCCCCTCGCGTGGCTGGGCGCCAAAGCCCGTCGCGCCTTGGGATCCCTGGGAAACCAAAGGCGCTTCTCGGCGGGGATCCCCCTCAGCACCTCTGACCCGGCCCGTACATCAGCCGGCCGTGGCGCGGGAAGGCAGAGGTTCAGTAGGGAAGAACCCGCAGCACATCATCCTTGGTTGCAGGCACAGGATTCCCGTACGTGATAGGATCATCATGGAAGGGGTGCGGCGACCGGTCGCTGCAGGACAAAAAGATGTTGACCAGGCTCCGGGTACAGGGATTCAAGAATCTACACGATGTCGAGGTGCGCTTCGGGCCGCTTACCTGCATCGCTGGGGCCAACGGTGCCGGGAAGTCGAATCTCTTCGCCGCGATCCGGTTTCTCCACCTGCTTAGCAAGCATCCGATAATGGAAGCGGCTCGTCTCCTCGACTCAACCGCGGACGGACGGCTGCCTGAGCTGGGTTCGCTCTTCACCGCGCTTGGCGGTAACCAGGCGCCGGAAATTCGGTTTTCCGCCGATCTCGTCGTTAACCGTGAGGTTGAGGATGCCTTGGGTGTCAGCGCCCGTGCCGCCATCTCATCGGTGCGCTACACGGTCGCGATTGGCCTCGACAGGAACGAAGAACGACTGGTTTTGACCGAGGAGTCGTTACTACCGATACCCCTCTCCGACGGCCGAAAGCGACTCGGCTTTGAGGTCTCTGAGGGCTTCAGCGAGTCGATCTTCCAGGGCAGAAGGGCTGCCCCCTTTATTTCCACATTCCACCAGGATGATGACGCCTGGATAAGGGTGCATCAGGAGGGCAACGGGGGCAAAACCCTGCCCGCAGCGGGGTCTTCAAAGACCATGTTGGCCGGCCTTGCAGCCAGCGATTATCCTACGCTTCTCGCAGTTCACCACGAAATGGCAGCATGGCAAACTCTTCTCCTCGAACCGTCAGCGATGCGCCAGCCGTCACACTACTCAGATCCGCCGCATATAGATGGCCGCGGCGGCTCTCTGCCGGCAGCGCTGGCCAGGCTGGGGCGTGAGGAGGCTCGCCCTGGCTCGGTGTACGCCGAGCTTGGCAACCGCCTCGCGGAAATCATCGAGGGCGTCCGTGCGGTCCGAATTCGCGACGACGAGACGAACGCGACCCTCACCCTCGAGCTAATGAGCAGAGACGGCACCCTCCACACGGCACGATCACTCTCTGACGGTGCATTGCGCTTTGCCGTTCTGGCCGTCGTGGAGATGGACCCCGAGGCCACGGGCGTGGTTTGTCTTGAGGAGCCGGAGAATGGCATCCACCCCCGGCGAATACCAGCGTTGATGGACCTGGTAAGAGACATCGCCGTCGACCCGAGTTTTCCGGTGGGCCCCGACAATCCGTTCCGTCAGGTTGTTATCAATACCCATTCGCCAGCAGTCATCGGGAATGTCAAACCCGATGAGCTAGTCCTTTTTCGCCTTCAGCGGATCCATGGCGACAAAGGCGACGGGCAGGTCGCCTGCGCCTGGGTGCCGGAGACCAGCTGGAGAGCCCAGGCCGATTCGACTGCCTTAAAGATGGCCCCAGGACACCTCATCCCTTATTTCGCGACGGGTGTGGACGAAGCGTGGCAAAACTCCCTGGCTTCCTGCGGCCACTTGTGAAGATGACCAAGGCATGGCTGCTGATTGATTCAGCAGCGATCCGCGAGGCGAGCGGGAACCCGCAGGGAACAAGCGCCCTACCTCTGCCGCGCTGTCGTGACCTGGAGCGAGTCAAAGATCCGAAAGAGCTCTTGCAGCAGTGCTTGTTGG
>JAAEQG010000414.1 GCA_024231775.1 bacterium | reverse complement strand
GCTCTGCGCTCTCCGAGACATTAGTGCCGGTGAGGAAACCAAAGCCCTGCAAAAAGATCCCTTCCGCGTCCAACGGAGCGATGGCGGGCAAATCGTGCTCCTTGCCCAGCACAAAGTCCTCCGCGCCGCATCCTGGGGCGATGTGAACGATGCCCGTGCCCTCCGCCTCCCCCACCTCGTCCCACAGAATCACCCGGTGAGCCTGGGGAGCCTCGGCCAACTGTTGCGCCGCCAGCTCGTCAAAGGGACCGTCGTAGGCCCAGCCCTCCAGGGCCGTTCCCGGCATCTCCTCCAACACCTCGTATTTGCCCTTGAGCACAGAGAGCGTGCCCCTGGAGAGATAGAGCACATCGTCCCCCTGGCGCACCTTGACGTAGGTCAGGTCCGACCCGACCGCAGCCGCAACGTTGCTGGTCAACGTCCACGGCGTGGTGGTCCAGATCAACAAACTTTCGCCCGGTCGCCCTCGCAGCGGAAAGCGCAGCGTGACGCCCGGATGAGTCATCTCCCGGTAGCCATCGGTGACGATCTCGTGCTGGCTGATGCCGGTGGCGCAGCGAGGACACCAGGGCATCACGTCGTTGCCCTTGTAAATCCATCCCCGCTCCTGGCAGCGTTTCAAAAAAGTCCAGATCATGTAATTGTTTTCGTCGGAAAAGGTAAAATAAGAACCGCCCAACTCTGGCATACCCAGCCGGGCCACGACCCGTTCCACAGTATCCGTCACCGGGCCGAGAGGCCCCTCGACGGTGATCGTCTCGTCGGGATCCTGCGCCAAACGGTCTGCCAGATGACGCAAAGAGTCCGGCTCATTCCAGTCCATCCAGTAGCCCAGCCGAATGGACTGCTCCGTCTGCACGGCGGCGTAGCGCAGCACCCGCTCCTTGCACTTGCGCACGAAACGATCGATGCCATACTCCTCGATATCCCGTTTAGAACGAAACCCCTGCTCCTTCTCCACCTCGACCTCGATCCAGAGACCCTGGCAGTCAAAGCCGTTCTGGTAACGGGTACGATACCCCTTCATCGCCCAGAAACGGTGGTAGAGGTCCTTATACGTGCGTCCCCAACCATGATGAACGCCCATCGGGTTGTTCGCCGTTATTGGCCCATCGATGAACGACCAACGCGG
>JAAEQG010000413.1 GCA_024231775.1 bacterium | reverse complement strand
GTGGGTAGGAGTGGCGCAGTCTCTTCCTGCAGTGAATCCGGCGCGCGCGCCACAGCCTCTACCGGGGAACAGGGAGCACCCAGAAGGACTGCCTCCTCCGCCACAACAACTGCCCCCAGAGGGCGCTGGTCATCCAGGGGGCCAAGCACCGACTTTTTCCTTTGTATTGGTGGATTCAGGCGGAACTGTCGTGGTCCCCGCCGGGCCGTACCACCTCGGCGACTTTCTCTCGCCTGACGAGTTGGCGGGCGGAGTTGAGATTACCATTGACGAGCAAGTAGTGGGGAGCGTGCTTACCGCCGGGACTCCTCCCGAACTTACTCCCCGCGAGGAATTGTTCCTGGAGCGAATCAACCAGGCGTTGCTCTATGCCGCGCTGGGCGCTACCTCGCTCGCGCTGTTCCTGAGCCTGTTCCTGGCCCGCACGCTCACGCGCCCCTTGCACGAGTTGATCGCCGCCACCCGAGCGATGGCCCAGGGCGACCTGGAACAACAAGTCGCCGTTCGCTCCCAGGACGAACTGGGGGAATTGGCTGCCGCATTCAACCAGATGAGCGTCCGGTTGACACGCGCCAACGAACTGCGCCGCCAGATGACGGCGGATATTGCTCACGATCTGCGCACGCCGCTCACCGTGATCAAGGGATACACCGAGGCGCTGCGGGATGGCGACCTTCCGCCCGCTACGGCCACCTTTGAGACGATCTACCAGGAGGCTGAGCAACTCAACCATTTGATCGACGACCTGCGCACGCTATCGCTAGCGGACGCGGGCGAGCTTACGCTTCATCGCCGGGCGACGGCGCCGCAGGACTTGTTGGAGCGGGCTGCTGCCGCCTATCTGCCCCAGGCTCGGCAGTTGGGCATCGCGCTCCACGTTGATGCTGTACCCGATCTGTCGCCTGTCCAGGTTGACCCGGATCGGTTGGCGCAGGTGATCGGGAACCTGGTCAGCAATGGCCTGCGCTACACGCCAGAGGGTGGGCGAATCACGCTCGCTGCCCGGCAACGTGCCGACGGGGCATACCTCATCATCCAGGATACCGGCGCCGGGATCGCCCCCGCCGATTTGCCCCACATCTTTGACCGCTTCTATCGCGGCGACGCTGCCCGCGAGACGAACGAGGGCGAGTCTGGGTTGGGGTTGGCGATTGCCAAATCGCTGGTCGAGGCCCACGGCGGCGCGCTCTCTGTCTCCAGCACGCTGGGCGAGGGGAGCGCGTTTGTTATCGCCTTGCCAGCTATTTGTGGAACTGTTTGATAAATTCTTCTACCTCGGGGATGCCTCCCTGGTAGATGAGGTAGCCGTTGTAAGGCTCGCGCTCGGTGATCTCGTCGCAGATAGGGGTGAGCATAATCTCCTTGACCTCGTCCAGATTCGACGTCTGGCCCAAAGCCCAGCCGAGCTTGATGTAGGCGACTTCGGGCAGCATATTCTCTGTCGGTATGATCCCCAGGCTCATCAGGTCGCGGCCCGTGTCGTAGACGAACATGTGTACGTATCCCCAGAGCGTCTGCACCGTCATATAAACGACGATTCCTTTTTCGACAGCCCGCTTGATTGCCGGGTACAGCGGCTTGTTCACGTGACCCAGGCCGGTGCCCGCGATCACAATCCCCTTGTAATCCAGGTCGATCATCGCCTCGATGATGTCGGGGTGCATGTTGGGATAATAATAGAGGAGCGACACCCGCTCCTCAAAGACGGGGACGATGGTCACGTTGCGGTCGTTGCGGCGGCGATTGTAATCCTGGCGCAGTGGCGTGATCTTTTCCCGGTTAACCATCGCCAGGGGGATGTCGCCGATGGTGCGGAACGTGGAGCGGTAGGAGGAGTGCATCTTGCGCACCCGGGTTCCCCGGTGCAGCAGTCCGTACTCGTCGGACGTGGGGCCGAACATGCAGACCATCACCTCGGCGATGTCCGACTCGGCGGCGGTGGTGGTGGCGTGGATCAGGTTGAGCGCGGCGTCGGACGAGGGCCGGTCAGAGGAGCGCTGCGATCCCACCATGACGATGGGGATAGGCGGGTTCTGCACCATGAAAGAGATGGCGGACGCCGTGTGGTGCATCGTGTCGGTGCCGTGGCCGATGATGATGCCGTCCGTCCCCTTTTTGATCTCCTCGCCGATGGCCTGGGCCAGCACCTTGTACTGGGTCGGCCCCATATTCTCCGAAAAGACGGCAAAGAGCTTTTCGGTGCTCAGGTTGCAGATGTCGGCCAGCTCGGGCACCGCGCCGTACAACTCGCCGGGCGAAAAGGCCGGGATCACCGCGCCGGTGCGATAGTCGAGGCGCGAGGCGATGGTGCCCCCCGTCCCCAGCATCTTGACGTTCCGCTTGTCCGGGGAGGTGGGAAACTCTCGCTCAGGGATTTTGTAGTGGGCTTCCTTGTAGCCATATTCCTGCATGTCTTGGATTGTGTCGACCGCGATCCCAATGTTGTAGCCGGTGGACAGTTTGAGGACGATGTGGCGGTCGTCGTCCGTTTCGGAGCGCGGCAGCACGATGCCCTGAAAGTCGCCGCGAGTGGTCTTGATCTTGGCCTCGCTCCAGACGCGGACGTTAAAGTTTTTCAGCACGTGCAGCGCCCGGCCTTTGTAACCCTTAAAGAGGTCGCTCATCGGTCGCCTCCTTTGCGGCCTTTGTATTCGCGGACGGCGGCTGCCAGCTCGGGCAAGGGGATGTTGCCCGTTGCCATCTTGCGCAGCTCTTTCATCATCCAGCGCAGGCCAGCGTTGGGGTCTTTTGAGGTATTGATCTGGGCGAATTTCTCGTGCAAGAAGGGGATGAGCGAGCATATCTCCTCGCGATCGTGGCGCGCAAAGTTGATGCTGGTCAGCACCGATTCCAGGTCCATATTCGGATGTTCGTACACCTCTGGCAGCATCTCGTAGAGAATTTCGCGCTCGAGATTTTGTTCCTTCGCAAAGGCGAACAGCTCGTAGATCCGCTCAAAGTCGAACGGCGAGGCGGGTTGTAGTTGGCCCTGCAGGTGCTTGAGCCGGTGGGCCAGCAGCGTGCCGACGAACTTGGGATCGGCGTCAAAATCCGCCGCGATCCGCTCCATCAGGGGAACCAGGTTGTGCTTGAGGAGAAAGTGGAATCCGTCGCTGGGGACGTTCCAGGCCGTCAGTTGCGCCATCCGCTCGTCGACCCCGCTGGGGAGTTGGCTCCGAACGCGGTCGATAAACTCCTGGCTGATCGAGATGGGGGCCGAGTCGGTGTCTGGGTACATCCGGTCGGGGCCGGGCAGCACGCGCTCGAACATCGTCGTGCCGTCGTGAAAGGATTTGCGCGTCTCGTTCGGCACGCCGACAAAGGCGAAGCGGCAGCGCTCCTCGATGGTCTCGAGGCCGGTGGGGATGTCTTCCTCTGGCCCCCAGAAGAGAATTTGGGCGTCCTCTTCCCCGGCGTCCAGCGCGTCGCGGAGCGGGCCGAAATCGCTCGCCAGCCTTCCGGGCCTGAATTCCTCCGAATGGGTCATGTTCGGCTTTTCGATGCAGGCGACGACCTTGAGCCGGTCACTGATCTCGTCGGCAAACATCCGTCCCGGCTGGGTAAAGAAGGAGAGGATGGAGCGGAACCCCGGCAGGTTGACGGCGACGAGGCGGTGTCCCCTTCTTTTCGCCTCGCGGACCTGCGGGGATACCGTTCTCAGTAGATCGTTGTCGACGGCGATGTGCGCGATTTTCCAATCCTGCCAATCCGGCGCCCGCGCCAAGAGTTCGTCGCGGATTTCCAAAAAGCTCTTTTGGCGAAAGGCCTCGTTGTGGGTCAGTTCGGGGATCAGGCTGATGTGGGCCACGCCTTTGATCTCTACGCGCGTGCCTCCGCGAATGCTGACGTTGACGTCCTCACGCGCGGCGCCGATGCCCGTGCGCACCTTGCCCGTGCTGCGGGTGAGAAAGCGAATATAGTGCGCGGCCTCTGCTGCCTCGTCGGGAGTTTTCATATCCGGGTAGGTAACGGTCTCGACCAGCGGGATGCCCAGCCGGTCCGTCGTATAGACGCGCGTGTGCCGGACGTCCGAGACCTCGCGGCAAGAGTCCTCCTCGATGCTGAGTTGGATGACGCGCACGGGCTTGGTTTTCAGCGGAATCTGCCCCTCGATGCCGACGATGGCCGTGCGCTGGAAACCGGTGGGGAT
>JAAEQG010000412.1 GCA_024231775.1 bacterium | reverse complement strand
GTGCAGAGCGGTCTCCAGCCCGGCCAATGTCCGGAGATGTTCGCCCTCGACCAACCTCAGACGCTGGAGGAGATTGCCCGGTCGTATCTGGAGGTCGGGGCTGAGCTTCTTGGAGCGAATACCTTCGGAGCTTCGCCGCTGAAGCTGGCCCAATACGGGCTCGAGCCGCGGATGATGGAGATCAACCGCGCTGCGGTCGGCGCGGTGCGCCGGGCGGTCGGCGACCGGGCTTACGTAGCCGCCTCTTGCGGCCCGAGTGGCAGAATGCTCAAGCCCTACGGTGACATCGAACCCGAGGCGGTCTACGAGAGCTTCGTGGGGCAGATCGAGTGCCTGGCGGACGCCGGAGTGGACTGCATTTGCATTGAGACCATGACCGACCTTGGCGAAGCCATGCTGGCGGTCAAGGCGGTTAGGGCTGTGGCTCCGGCCCTTCCGGTGACCGCAACGATGACCTTCGACGCCACCCCGCGTGGGTTCTTCACCATCATGGGGGTCAGCGTGGAGCAGGCTGCCGCGGGACTTATGGAGGCGGGCGCGGACGTGGTGGGCTCCAACTGCGGCACGGGTACGGCGCAGATGGTGGAGATTGCCCAGGTCTTTGGGGATTGCACTTCGCTCCCGGTATTGATCCAGCCGAACGCCGGTCTGCCCGAGCTGAAGGACGGCGTGCCCGTTTATGGCGAGACCCCCGAGTTCATGGCGGGCAAGGTGGGCGAGCTGCTCGCGGCGGGGGTTTCCCTGCTCGGGGGCTGCTGTGGAACGACGCCCGAACATATCCGAGCTCTGCGCAAGGTGCTAGACGCCGGGCGGTGAGCAGCATGTCCCCGCCGCAGTTGAAGATCCGGTAATCACCCGAGACCGACGCGATCATTCCCCCCCCCGCACGCTCGCCACCGTTGGCACAATGGGCGGCGACGTCATACCGCGAAGCGGAGATCGCACGCACGTTGCGATGATTCACTGCGCCGAGTTGACGCAGAAGGTCAGTCCGATGATTGCGTCAGCGCGGTTCTCGGGCGGTTCGGCGTCCGTTGAACACCAACCGGTAGCGTCCGCGTAGGGCAGGCGAACACCGCGCGTGGCTCCTGCGGGTGGGCTATGTGCGCATTCTATCGCACCTACGCAGACACCAGAAGGGACGCAAAGAAGAGAACCCCGCCCTTGACAACACGGGGATGTGATTCATAGAATTAATATTGAAGGAAGGGATGGCCCACGGGGGGGGAGTCCGAGAAAACAAGTACGCCACGAGGAGATTGACGTGCAACACTGGAAACACCTATGCGCTCTGGGACTCCTCTTGGGAATGTCGATCCCGGCCAATGCGTCCCAGTTGAGGTTCTACGCGGTGGACGACCAGCAAGCCCGTAACAGCCAGCTCGTGTACGTCGAGCAGAACGGCGCCGGGCTCGACGTGACCGAGATCGGGCCGACGCACTTCAACTTCGACATCGAAGGCATCGACCTCCATCCGACGACCGGCGTGATGTACGCCGTCGGTGGGGAGATCGGCCACGCGGGAGGCCAGAAACTCTACACCTGGGACACCGGTGATGGTAGTCTCCTCGAACTCGGGTTCGTCGGCGGAGCGAGCAATCCGTTCGACGCGCGCGACATCATCGCGTCGAGTTTCCGTAACGACGGCTCGTATTGGGTCAGCATCGAGGACCAAGGACTGTACACCGTCGATCTCGACGACCTCAGCGCCACTCTGCAATCCAGCGACACCATCTTCACCACCGGCCAAGGCGCCGAAGGCCTCGCCTGGAGCGCCGACGGAAGCGAGCTCTACCTGGGAAGCGGAGATCAGCTCCTGACCTGGGATCCGGCGCGTGGTACGGTCGAAGAAATCACCTCGGCAGCAACCGCCTTTGCTGGTGAGATCGAAGCCCTGGGACTGAGCACCGACGGTGAACTCATCGCCGCGGGCAGCAACCGGGTCTACGAGGTTGGATTCGATGTCGCCGGGCAGTACCAGCTAACGGCGTCTTATTTGGCCAGCGGGCGTGACTTCGAGAGCATCGCGATTCCCGAACCGAGTACGCTGGCTCTACTCGCGGTTTCCGCCTTGCTGATCGGTCGGCGCCGGTACGCCAGGTAGCGTCCGCGCTGGAGGCTCTGGTGCTTATCAGAAGCGATACCGCCACGCGTAGGTCAGGTTCCAACTATTGTACTCGTCCGGTCGGTAGAAGTGGGTGGTGTAGTGGATCTGGAGGTTGAAGGCCCACCGATCGTTGACCGGAACCTCCCAGCCGACCCCCACCAGCCAACTGAATAACCAGTCTTCAACGCGCTGGCTGTCGGAGAAGATGGTGAACGGGCTGATGGAGAAGCGGCCCCATCCCCGGGCGCGGAGGTAGCCGATCTCCGCTCCGGTTACGAAGTATGGGCGACCGGCCTTCAGGTGCTCGGTGAAGCTGGCGTAGCTCCCGCGCTGACACAACCCCCAGGGGTACAGGTCCACGGTCATCCCGGAATAGAAGAGGGCGTAGTCGAAGTTGACGTCCTGGTTGGCGAGCTGCCAGCGTTGATGATCCCGATCGCCCCCCACTCCGGACCCAAAGTAGAAGTTCCAGGTCAGCCACTCGGTCTCGCGCCGGCCGATGCCGATGTACGCGGTGGCCAGGGCGAATTGGCTCTTGCGGTCGATCGGCGTCTCGGGGCTTTCAAACACACCGAACAAGTCCACCTTTTGCAGTTCGTTCAGGCGGCGGTCGAGGCGGTCCTCGGTCTCGTGCAGGCGGGTGATACCCATCCTGAAACCCAGGTCAAGATACCAGAAGGTGTCGTCGACTCCGGGCGCCGGGGCGAACAGGCTGTGCTCGGCGAACTCGCGGTCAGGCCTGGGGGCGTCTCCGTCCGGAGTGGCGGCGAGGTCTTCGGCTCGGAGGGAGAAGAGCCCGTTCGAGGAAGATGGGGGCGAGACTGTGCGGACGGCGTTGTACCCGTCGTCGGCCCGCTGCGGTTCCGCGGTCGAGATCGTATCCGCCAGAGGAGGAGGGCGGCGGGTTGCCGGCGATCCGGGCGGCGCGGTCTTGTCGCGGGCGAAGACCTTGAAAGGCCCCACCAGCTTCCATTCGTCGGCGACCCTGCCGCGCGGCCCCGTCGAGCAACCACTCGAAGCCAGGGCGGTACACAGCATCAGCGTCGTAGCGGTTGCTCTTATGAACCCCATCATGTCCTCATCGGCCAAACAGCGGATCGGACCGTAGGGACAAGTTGTGGGAGTGTCAACACGGTTCGTGCGCGGGTGGGTCTGTGTCCGTCGGGCGTCCGAGCAAGCGAATGGTGATGATGAGCGCTGCGGCTCCGAGGAGCAGGCCGATCGACCAGTGCAGCCCGCACCTCGCCGAGAGGACGTTGCCAAACACCACTCCGGTGATGGCGGCGGTCAGGGCGTAGGGGAGTTGGGTCCAGACGTGACTTTGCAGGGAGCATCCGCTGGCGATGGAGGAGAGGACGGTGGTGTCGCTGATCGGGGAGCAGTGGTCGCCGAAGATGGCACCAGCCAACACGCTGCCGACGGACGCGTAGAACAACTCGAGCGCCCT
Source organism: bacterium (assembly GCA_024231775.1). GTDB lineage: Bacteria > Planctomycetota > Phycisphaerae > UBA1845 > UBA1845 > JAAEQG01. Next base: position 13,158 of record JAAEQG010000412.1, on the reverse strand, counting down.
ATCTGCGGGCAAGTCGGCGGCAAGGCGAGCGGCTACGGTGACGACCATGGGGCAGAGGATAGCCATGGTGCCCCAGGAGGTTCCGGTGGCGAAGGACACCAGGGCGGCGCAAAGGAACACGCCCAAGGGTAACCATGCCGCCGCGAACTCGGCCTTCTGCAAGTACTCGCTGACCGTTTCCCCCAGGTGCAACGCTCGAGACGCGGCGGAGAGCGCCCAAGCCAGCGCCAAAATGGCCAGCGCCGGAACAACCCGCCAGATGCCTCGCAGCCCAGAGCCCAGTGCGGCGCTCGGCGAGATTGTGCGCAATGCAAAGGTCAAACCAAACGCGAGCAACGCGCTGGCGATCGCCCCGAGGAAGATCGACCAGTACGCATCCGCATTGGCCAGAACGTTGACGAAGGTACGCTGTACGCCGTCGTCCACGCCTACCCAGCCGGTGTAGAACAGCACGGTCAAGGTGACGCCGATCAGGGCGATGACCGGCGCGCCCGCCAGCCACCAGGTTGCTCCGGGGATGTCATCGGTGGTCGAAGCCGTGTCGACTCGGCCGGCTTCGTTGCCGATCAGGGTCTGGAGCTCGGCGGTACGCATAGGGCCGAAGTCGCGCCGGCTTATGGCGATCACCACCACGGTGACGATGGCGAAGATCGCGTAGTATCGGTGGGGGAGGCTGTAGAGGAACGCCTTCCAGCCGTCCACGCCCACCAGGAACGCCGGAACCTGTTCGAGTTGGTCAATCCCCTCCTGCAGGAATCCGATTTCGGCGCCCAGCCAAGTACCGATCAGGGCAATCGACGCGACCGGGGCAGCGGTCGAATCGACGATGTAGGCGAGCTTGGCCCGGGAGACCTTGAGGCGGTCGAAGATCGGCTGCATGGTTGGCCCGACGATCATGGTGTTGGCGTAGTCGTCGAAGAAGACGATCAGCCCGGCTGCCCAGGCGATGATCTGTCCGCCGCGGCGGCTGGTGGCCCGGCGGGCGATGAGTTCGACCAGCGCCCGGGTGCCTCCACTGGCTCCGATCACCCCGACCATCGCCGCAATGACCGAGGTGAAGGCGAGAATCAGCAGATGATCGGCATCGTAAAGGGCGGCGTCCCAGATGAAGCTCTGCGCGGCGACCCGCACGGTTCCGGTGAGGTGGTTGCTGGTTTCGTAGCGGTCTTCCGGCGCCAGGCAGGGCCAGACCATGTAGGAAGCTACCAGGATCCCCACGGCCAGCGCGGGCAGCACTCGCCGCGTCACCACCGCAAGAACGATGGCCGCGAGCGCGGGCAAGAGCACCCATAGTCCGTATTCTTCAGGACGCATCGGGCGCGGTTATAGAAGGGTACCTTTTCCGCGTCAAACGGACGTGGGGATGAACCGAAGGTCGTCTGGTGGGCGGAGCCTTGGCGTTTTGACCCACTCGCTGGCGCTCGGGGCTCTGATGGGGTATCCTTCCGCAGAGGAAGCACGAGCCGGTGCGTTGAACCGGTGGGGGCAGTGTGCGTTAGCCTGCGAGGTGTGGATGATCGATACTCCCGAGCGATTCGAGCGTTGGAACCGGACGGCGGTGCTGTGTGCGTTGTTGTTCGGGCTGAGCTTGCTGGTGGGGTGCGCCGAATCAGATTCCTCCGACGACGTAGCCAAGCAGACCCCCAATGTCATTCTGATATCCGTCGATACCCTGCGGGCGGATCATCTGGGTAGCTATGGATGCGCCCGGGACACCTCGCCGTTCATTGACTCCCTGGCGGGGCGGAGCGTTCAGTTCGACAGTGCGTTCGCTCAGGCATCGTGGACGCTGCCCGCGCACATGAGCATGCTGACTTCGCGCTATCCGCACAGCCATCAGGTGGAGCAACCCACTCGGCGACTGCCCGACACCGAGACGACTCTGGCAGAACACCTTCAGGCCGCGGGCTACTCGACAACCGCGTTCGTGAGTTGGATCTACGTTTCAGGTAAGTTCGGTTTCGATCGTGGGTTCGACGAGTTCCACGAGTTGTTGCCGACCGTTCAACAGCCCTTGGGCAGATCACTGCATGAGGCGGTGCGGGCTGAGGTCTTTGTCGATCGGGTGGTGAGTTGGGCAGAGACTTCGCCGAGCAAGCCGTTCTTCGTTCTTCTGCACTTGTTCGATCCGCACATGCACTATGAGCCGCCCGCCGAGTATGCCCGGCGGTTCGCTCCCGCAGCGTCCGGTGCAACCAAGGGGACCTACGACTATCTGCACAAGTACATCCGTGGGGTGAATCCCGAGGCGGTGCGTATCGATCCCGAGGACTTGCGCCAAGTCAACGCCCTGTATGACGCGGAGATTCGCTACACGGACGATCAGCTCCGCCGCCTGGTCGAGGTGCTGGAACGGCGCGGGCTGCTGGAGAACACGCTGCTGATCTTCACCAGCGATCACGGCGAGGAGTTTGACGAGCACGGCTCCATGGAGGGGCACGCCTGGACGCTGTACGACGAGGTGCTGCGCGTTCCGCTGATCGTGCGCTTTCCTGGGGACGCGCATGCCGGGAAACGGGTGAGGTCAATCGTCGAGACCGTGGACATCGGGGCGACGGTGATGGATTGCCTCGGTCTGGAGATCCCCGCCGCCTTCGAAGGCCGGAGCCTGCTCCCGCTCATCTCCGGTCAGCCCGAGGCGGCTCGGCGACGCTACACCTTCAGCCAGATCAAGCAGTTCAATCGCAAGTGGGCGGTGCGCAGTGACCGGTACAAGCTCATCTATACCGAGCCTACCGGTGATAACGTCTTCGGTGTTCCGGTCACTCCAGGATACGAGCTCTACGATCTCTCCAAGGACCCCGGCGAGCAAGACAACATCTTCGCCCCCGACCTCGCCGCCGCGAAGCAATTGAAGGCGGCGCTCACCGCGTGGATGCAGGACTATGACCCTCTCCAGCCGGTTCCGACACCGGAGCTCAGCGCCGAAGAGCTCGAACGCCTGCGCAGCCTCGGTTATGTTGATTGACGTCGGTGGTGCGGTCGCGTAGCCGGTGGGACGGGTTGATCGTGCTGCCTGGCGTTGCTAGATTGGGTTAGTGAGGTCGCGGACCGGGTGGGGCAGGGTTCTCCTCCGGCGAGCGACTCACCCACCGAGGGCTCGCATGGATCCGCCCGCCAGCTTCATCACTCGGATCGCCGGTTCCAAACTTGGGGTGGGATTGATCGCGGGCGCGCTGGCGGTCAATCTGATCCTGGCGGCGTCCTCCGCAGCTCGTAAGTCGGTCACGGTGGACGAGTTCGCACTGCTGCCCAACGGCGTCGCCTTGCTGAAGGCAGGAGCGTTCAACATCGACTGTGGAGTTCCCCCTCTGGCGAAGATGCTCTTCGCCCTGCCGGTGGTCGCGTGTACCCAGGCGAAGCTGGACACTGAAGCGGCGTCGGCGCAAGGCTCCGGCTTCCGGTGCGGACGCCAGTTCGTCACCGAGAACCGGGCGGACTATCACAAGATCTTCCTGACGGGACGTTCTGTCTCGATCGTGGTTCTGTTGGGTACGTGCCTGCTGTCCTGGGGTTTTGCTCGAAGATTGTACGGAGGCGGCGGAGCCCTGGTGACGGTGGTGTTCGTCTGCCTGTCTCCCAATCTCCTGGCCCACGGTCGTCTGGTGACCACGGACATCTACCTGACCGGGGCTGTGGTGGGGGTGTTGTGGGCGTTCGATGGACTGTTGCGCAACCCGGTCTGGTGGCGGGCGTTGGGGTGCGGACTGCCCCTGGGGGCGGCGGTGCTGTGCAAGTTCACCGGGGTGCTCTTGTTTGTGTTCCTCCCGATGGGAGCGCTGGGGATGTGCTTCTGGCGGAGTTCTCGATTCATCGAGGACGACCGCTCGGTGGTCCTGCAACGCCGCACCCTCGGGTGGGGAGTGGTTTCTCTCGTCGTCGCCATAGCGGTCATCAACCTGGGCTACGGTTGTCGGGGCACGTTCATGCCGCTGGGCGACTACGCTTTCTCGGCAACCATGTTCCAGAACGTGCAGCGGGTACTGCCGGGGTGGCTTCCTCTGCCACTCCCGTACTATCTGGTTCTGGGCTGCGATACCCAGCTTGCCCAGCAGGGATACGATGCCTACCTTCTGGGTGAGTTTAGCCAGACGGGGTTTGGACATTACTACCTGGTCGGGCTCCTGGTGAAGACGCCGGTTCCACTTCTGGTTCTCACCGTCCTGGCGCTGGCGGTTCGGCCGCGGTTCATGCTTCGTGAAGTGCCGATGCTCACCGTGGGGGTGCTGTTGTTCGCCTTCATGTCCTGGGGCAGCCATAAGAATATCGGCGTGCGCTATCTGCTGTTCGGCGTGCCGATCGTCTGCATCTGGATCGGTCGGCTGGCGGCGAAGCCGTTGGGCTGCGGACGGGTGGTGGCGGGCGCGTTGGTGTGCGGGGTGGTGTGGATGCTGGCGGCAGCGTTGACCATCTGGCCTAACTACCTCGCCTACTTCAACGTGCCCAGCGGTGGGCCTGCGTGCGGGCATCGATACTTGCTCGACTCCAACCTCGACTGGGGGCAGGATCTGATCGCCCTGGGTGAGTATATGGAGGACGAGGGGATCGATTCCGTCGACCTGGCCTACTTCGGCCGGGTGCCGCCGAGCGTCTACGGTATCGAACATCGCGATCTGCTGGGGGTGGCGAGCCAGCGTTATGCGGTGGTCAGCGCAAACTTCCTGTGGGGTCGGATGTACTTTCTGAACGGGACCATGAACCTGCTCCGCGACCGCGATACCTACGCTGCTTTCCGCGATAAGGAGCCGGAAGCGGTCCTGGGCCACACGCTCTATGTCTTCGACATGAAGAAACAGTGACTGCTGGGTCGGCCTGTGAATTGTTTCCTCGCAGGTTGTGAGATTACGTTTCGCCCGAGTCACGCGACGCACATGGGTTCCTTCCGGAAGAGCATGGTGCTTGCGGAGCGCTCGGCGGCGCGATTACACTGAGGTCCAGACAACGTGACCGAGGGGCTTATGTCGCCCACTCCATGAGCAGAGGAAGAGGTGTCTCCATGCCGACCGCCGTCGACAAAATCCACTGCGGTGACTGTGTCGCCGGGCTCGACAAACTCTCCGCGGGGAGCGTTGATCTGGCCTTCGCGGACCCGCCGTTCAACATCGGCTACGACTATGACGAGTACGACGACCGGAAGGATGCGGAGCGCTATCTGGCGTGGTCGAAGGAGTGGATAGCCGGGGTCCATCGTGCCCTGAAACCGTCCGGTACGTTCTGGCTGGCGATCGGGGACGAGTACGCGGCGGAACTCAAGATGATCGCCCAGAATGAGCTGGGGTTCGAGTGTCGCAGCTGGGTGATCTGGTACTACACGTTCGGGGTTAACTGCGTGCGCAAGTTCAGCCGCTCGCACGCCCATCTGTTTCATTTCATCAAAGACGCCAAAGCGTTCACCTTTAATGACGAAGCCATCCGCGTGCCCTCCGCTCGCCAGTTGGTCTATGGAGACAAGCGGGCCAACCCGAAGGGGCGGTTGCCCGACGATACCTGGATCCTCCGGCCGCAGGACGTTCCGGAGGGCTTCAAGCCCGATGAAGACACGTGGTACTTCCCGCGCGTCGCGGGTACGTTCAAGGAGCGGGCGGGTTTCCACGGTTGCCAGATGCCCGAGCAGTTGCTCGGGCGGATCATTCGGGCCTGCTCGAATCCCGGCGAGACAGTGCTGGATCCGTTTGTGGGCAGTGGTACGACCCTGGCGGTGGCCAAGAAGCTGGGCCGACACTGGGTGGGTTTTGAACTGTCCACAGACTACGCCGCCCAGAGTTGCGCGCGACTTAGCGAGATTAGCGAGGGCGACACCCTTAACGGAGCCCCCGAACCGCTGGTCAGCGCCCCGAGCACCGCGAAGGGCAAGACGATCGAGGACCGCACGCCCACCTCCAAGAAACGGCGCAGCCGACCACCGCGTTCGGCGAAGAGTACCGACAAGCAAAGTCAGTTCAGGATGAAGTTCGTCGAGTAGGCCGGGGGCTGAGAGGTCAGGCCTCCGGAATTGACCAGTGCACCCCGCAGTCCTAGAATCCGGTGGTTCCGCACGGGGCTTGAGGGCGTTGGCTCAGGTCCCGTACCCGTTGTCCAACCTTCAAGGATCGCCAGGGCGGGAATCGTCTGCCAGAGCAGCCGCCCGCCGGTCGCGGACCCCGGGGCGATGTCGCAGCAACCAACAACAAGCCAACCCGCGTCGGCGTCTGGCGCCAAGGAACACTCTGCGGAGATGGACCGGAGCCGCACGAGCCCGGCAGGACGCCGCCTGCTGTATGCGTGGCTGCTGTCCATCGTGGTCCACTTCGGCGTGTTTGTGACTATGTTCTCCGTTCCCTGGTTGGCGGGGCGTGGGGATGGCGTCGCGGACCCCACCGTGGCGGAGACCGAGCTGCTCGATCCCGCAGAGGATGTTCACACTTCACTGATGCGTCTAAAACCGACCTTTGGCAAAGTTGCCCCGGTCAAGCCACAGGAAGTGCGGTTTGCCCCCAAGGAGTTCGAGAGCTCCATCGCGGTGGGGAAGCCGCACCGCCGGGAGCTTTCCGTGATCGGGCTGGGGGCAGGAGGGAGCGACCTCGGTAAGTACGGGTTGGGGGTGGGTCAGGGGGACAGCGGACCGCAGTTCTTCGGACTTGGTGGGTCGGCCCGCGGGGCGCGGCGGGTGGTTTACGTGGTGGACCGCTCCGGATCGATGTTGAATACGTTTGACGCGGTGCGCGCGGAACTGCTGCGTTCGGTGGAGCGGTTGCGTCGCTCGATGCGGTTTCATGTGATTTTCTTCAGCGCCGGACCGCCGCTGGAGAATCCGGCGAAGAAGCTGGTCCACGCTTCGCGGCAGGAGAAGCGCCGACTGGCTGAGTTCCTCGCCGCGGTCCAGCCGAAGGGCGGTACGGACCCGATCCCGGCGATGCGAAAGGCGTTCGCGGTCAACCCCGACGTTATCTACCTGCTTACCGACGGCAAGTTTGAACCGCCGTTGCTGGACGCATTACGCAAGTGGAACAAGAGGAAGAAGGTGCGCATCTTCACGATTGCGTACGTGGACCCCACGGGTGCGGAGCTGCTCAAACGCATCGCCGCCGAGCACAACGGCGAGTATCGCTATGTCTCCGAGTATGAACTGGACAGGTAAGCGTAGCGCCCAAGGTGGGCTCCGGTTGGTGGCGGTCTGTGTCGCCCTGGTGGCGGGCGGCGTCGGGAGCAGCCGGGCGGACGAGCTGGTGACCATGACCGGTGAGCGCCTGGAGAAGATCAAGATCACCGGATACGCCGAGGGGACCATCAGCTTCCGCCAACCGGCCGGTGAGTTCGCGGAGCTTTCCATCCTGGACCTGCGAACCGTTCTAGTGAACAGCTTGGACGTGAAGGACATAAACGAAGCCGAGCTGTACATGGTCCAGGGCGAACCCACCCAGGCGGTCTTGCGCTACGAGCGGGCCTTGCGGGCTACGGACGGTTTCTGGAAGGAACTGGTCCACGTGCGTTTGCTCCGGGCGTACGACCAGGCGGTCTACCCGGACAAGGCGGTGATCCAGTGGTTGCGGGTGATGCAGCACGATGCCCGCGTCGCCGCCCAGTTGATACCCCAGTCCATTCCGCGTACGCGGACTCCCGCGGTGGGCAAGGCGCTGTCCGCCCTCGAGCGCTGTCTGGGGAAGGAGTCCGCGGAACCGCGCCGGCAGTTGACCAAACTGCTGCGCTTTGCCATCTACTCCCGCATCGGCGCCGATTTCGCGGATGAGGTTGTGCGTGAGGTTGCGGTTCCGCCGTTGGTGGGCGCTATCGCCACGGAGTCTGCATACGCGATTAAACTGGCGGGGTTGCGCCGCCTGTTGGAGATGGGAGAGGTTGATGCGGTGCTGACGGCGGCGGACGCAGCCATTCAGGCCTGTCCGCAGGCTTCGCTGCCGGGTCTGCTACTCCTGAAGGGTGAGGCCCAGTACGCTACGGCAGTGGAGGAGGCGGACTACGTACGGGCGGGGTGGAGTTTCATGCGCGTCCCGATCCACTTTCCGGATGATGGATCGGCGGGACGCTGCCTCTGGTGGGCGGCGCGGGTCCACGAGCGCATCGGCCGTACCGCGAAAGCGGCTGACCTGCTAGGCGAGTGCCTGGCGGTGAAGACGCTGGACGCCGAGACGCGTGCTGAAGCGACCGCCGCGCTGCGCCGTTTGACCGAGTCGGGCGGCAGCTAGACAATCGCATAGTGTTTTCGAGACCCGGTGAATGGGCGGGCGGCTTCGCCCGCGAACCTCATGCGGACTGCGTATATCGAGCAGCGCCGCCTGATTGCAGGAGGTGTCGGTTTGCGACGCGTTTTACCTCTGATCCTGTTGTTCCTTCTGATCGGAACCGTGACGCTCGCCCCCCGGGCCATGGGACAGGATGAAGCGGCGGCGGAGGATGGCGGCGGGGTGGCTCGATTGTTCGACCATTTCGTGGGCGATGGTGGTCCGATCACCTGGTTCATTCTGATTCCGCTGTCGGTGGCGACCATCGCGCTGACCGTGGAGCACGCCCTGTCGATCCGCCGTTCCACGCTACTGCCAGCCGAGGTGGAGGATCGCCTCGCCGCCCTTCTGGAGAAGAAGCAGTACGCCGAAGCCCTCCAGCTCTCGGGGGAGGACGACAGTATGTTGGGCCGCGCGGTCAACGCGGGCTTGTCGGAGGCCGCCAACGGATATCTGGAGATGGAACGGTCTCTGGATGAAGCGCTGGACGAACGGGCTGCCCGCCTGACGCGCAAGATCGAGTACCTCAACGTAATCGGCAATGTCAGCCCGATGATCGGTCTGTTCGGTACGGTCTACGGGATGATCAAGGCTTTTGCTTCGATCGGGGATTTCGGCGGGAACCTCGATCCGGGGCAGATCGCCGACGACATTTCCATCGCCCTGGTGACCACCTTCTGGGGTCTCCTGGTGGCGATCCCGGCGCTGACCATCTTTGCTCTCTTCCGTAATCGTATTGATCTGCTGACGGCGGAGTGTGCGCTGGTGGCGGAGCGGCTTCTGGCGGTGTTCAAGCCGGCCGGTGGGCAGCGCAGCGCGGCGGTGGCGAAGACCGCTCCTGCTGCGGCGAAGACCGCGCCTGCTACACAGAAGACCGAGCCCCCTACCAAGACCGCGCCGACCGCCCCGGATTCCGTACCTGGCGACGAGGAGTAGCCGTGCCGCGTCGATCCTCCAACCCGAAGCGCTGGCGGTCCCGTGGTTCAGCCAATCGGAATGCCTTGACCTTCAACATGGCCCCGATGATCGACGTGGTGTTCTTGTTGCTGATCTTCTTCGCCCTGGTTACTCGCTTTGCCTCGGCGGAAAACGTGGCGATGGAGTTGCCCAACCCGGAGGACAGCCGCGCTCGAGGGGATCAGCCGAAGGACCGCGTGGTGATTAACTGCCGTTTGGCCAATCCGGGCGATCTTGGGACTGGGGTGTTGTACAGCGCCGGTCCGAATCCTCCCGAACCCCTTCCAGCCCTTTCGGCACGCCTGGCTGCGGCGAGGCAAGCCACCGGTGAACTGAAGGTGGTGATCCGTGCGGATCGCCGACTTCCGTTCTCCGCGGTGCGCGCAGTCATGCGGGTAGTGGCGGAGAACAAGATCGAACGGATGAACCTGGTCGCCCACGTCGGTGATCGGGAGTAACCGGTTGTGTCGACTTTGCCGATTCGTCCAGATCGCGTTCATATTGCCGAGCGGGCTTGCCGGCGCCGGCGAGTACGCGCCCGCCGACCATCCTCCATACTGTCGATCAACCTCACGCCGATGATCGATGTAACCTTCCTGTTGTTGATCTTCTTTCTGGTCACCTCGACGTTCGAGAGACCCGAGGGGTTGTTTGCCGCAAACCTCCCGCAGGATGCGGGTATCGCCGCCCCGCCGCTGCCGATCAGCCCGATCATCGTGCGGTTGACCCCGGCGGGTTCCGCCTGCCGAATCCGGATCGACAACTTCTCCGAGGCGCCGGTGTCGTTCGGTGACCTGGCTGACTTTCTGAAGAACGTCCAGGGCAACCCGGGGTTTGACGATCGGACGCCGGTGGTCATTGTCGCCGACGACTCCCTGGCGTGGGACCACGTCGTGGCCTGTTGGAACGCGGCGGTCCGGGCATCCTGCAAGAGCATTGCCTTCGGGACAAAGCCATGAGCGACCGCACCAGCGAACTGGCGGTACAGCGCGTAGTTACGGGTTTGCACGTGGCGGTTGGCGTCTCCGTCGACCGAACGGCCTGCGAGATGCAGGCCGCTACAGGACGGAAGCTACCTCACGCTGCGCTGCTGGTCTGCCCTGTCGTGTTGTTGGTGTTCGGCTTCGCCGCGGCTGCTCTGGGGCAGAATCCGGAAGATCGCCGCCTTGATCCGGCGGAGTTCCGCCAGGGTCTGCGCGCCCGCGGTCTGACCGAACTTCTTGAGCTCTACCTGGAGGACGTTCCGCCGATAGATGATGACGAACACCTACTGCTACGCCGCGAGATCAACTTGGCTCGGTTTGCGGATGCGAGCCGTTCGCCAGCCGATCGGCGGGCTGCGCTGCTCGAAGCCAACCGCACCCTAGAGACGCTCATAAATCAGCGCTCCGACGCCCCGCGCAGTTTTGACTGGCGAACGGAACTCGTGCGCTCGCTGCTCTATCAAGAGGCTGAGCTCTATTACAGCCGCATCCTGCTTCGCGGTGGAACCGTAGAAGACCGGCGGAAGTTGGCCGGGGTGATGGAACGGGCCCTGCACTGGTGCGAAGTTCAGCGTGAGGCGCTTGAACAGGAGCGAGCCCGCCTCGAACTCGTGCCCGCCCTGGTGTACGAGCGTTTGGAGCTTTCCGGTCATGTCGAACGCATTGAGACTCTGAAGCCGCGCCTCGATTACCTGGAGCGCTGGAGCACTTTCTATCGTGGTTTGGCCCGCGATCCGCAGGATCCCCGGCGAATCGAGGAGTTCAGTCGGGTGCTGGAGGAGTCTCAGACGCAGTCCGGCCTACTCGAGTCTCCGCACAGTGCGACCCACGCCCAAGCGCAGTCGCTGCTCCTGGCGGGGATGGCGGCCCGGCGGGTCGGGCGCGATGTTTGGGCTACGGAGTATCTGAACCGGGCCTATGGAGTTGTCCGGTCGATCACTGACGCCACCGAGAGCGAGGCTTTGCGGTGGGTGGCCAATCTGGCGCTGCTCGAGGGCATCCGGGTCCATGCGGAGAGTCGTCGCTTCGAGCAATCCGAGCGTGCTTTGGAACGGATGTCCACCTATCTCGGCGCGACTGCGCCGGACGATTTCGGGTTGCACCTGGCCCACGCCCTGGCGGAGAGCGATGTGCGCCGGGCACAATCCCGCCATGCCGCGGTGTCGGGGGATACCGGGTCGGCTCGACACTACCGGAACATGTGGTTCGAGTCGCTCCAGCGGCTGGCTCGCCGGCGCGCAGACTATCGCGATGAGGTTTATGCGGCAGTGTACGAGCGGATGCCAGCGGGAGCGGATGTCGCCGACCTGCACGCCTTCGAGGCGTGTGCGCTGGTGGCGAGTTCGCTGAGCGAGGCTGCGGAGTTGGACGATGCGGTGGCGGCTGCGCGGGTCGGCGAGGCTTCGCCTACGGAAACCGAGGCCTTGGAGGCTCGCAGAAGCGCTGCACTGAAGCGCGCCGTGTCCGTGGCCCGGCTTTTTACCGATTTGGCCGGGCAGGTTCCCGCGGAGCTACTTCCGGAGTTGGCGTTCAATCTCGCGGTTGCTCAGTTGCGTAGTGGGCATCCGCAGGAAGCGGTCCGAGCGTTTCTGAGAGTCGCCCGCGATTATCCGCGTTTTCCCCAGGCTGGGGCTGCCGCGATCGTGGCGGTGCAGGAGGCTGCGAAACTGGCGGAGAGCCCGTCGCTGCGGTCTCGCGAGGAGATTCAGGAGCTTTATCTCGAAGCGCTGCAGGTGTTGACTACCGGCTACTCCCATACGGAGGACGCGCGCTATTGGCGGTTCTTCCTGGCCCAGTTGTTGCACGACTTGGGGCGTTACCACGAAGCTGCCGCTGCCTTCAGCCAAGTGCATGCGGAGCATGAGTATCGTGCGCATGCCGTGGTGCTGCGCATCCGCTCGATGGCTTCGGCGTTGGGCGCTCGGGCGGACAATGATGAGGGCCTGGTTCCCGAAGCCATGGCTGTGCTCGACGCGGTGGACCAGGCGGCGCGGCGGATGGTCTCTGAACCGGCGCTTGCGGACCGCCCGTCCGAACTCGTCGGGTTTCTGGCGGAGGCGGAGCTGCTCGCCGCCGAAGCGCTGTTGAGCGCGGGCCGGGTCCAGGCGGAGCAGGCCCTTACCCGACTGCAGAGCTTCGAGCAGCGCTATCCCGAGCAGGGTCGGCTGCTCGGCCGCGTGCTCCGAGTGCGAATCGTAGCGCTCGAACAGCTTGGCAGGCTGGTGGAGGCTGAGCGTACGCTCCCGGAGTACGTCCGCAGAGACCCGGAGAACGCCGGGGCGACGTTGCAGGCCCTGTTCGAGTCTCTTCGCGCAGAGGTGGAGCGTCTGCGGGAGGGTGGGGAGGAAGAGCTGGCTGACCGGAAAGCGGCGTCGGCATTGCTGCTCGCCGAGCAGATCCAGGCCTGGGTTTCGGCGGATCCTTCCCGGGCGGGAGAGGGGCAGAAAGCAGCCGTCGGGCTGCAATTGGCTTGGGCGCTCCTTCAGGCCAAGCACTATGCAGAGGCGGAGCGTGCTTTCTCGTCCTGCCTGGACCCCGCAAAGCCCCCGGACATTCAAGCGATCTTCGGGCACGCCGAAGTACTCTATCGTCTGGAGCGTTATGCCGACGCGTTGCCGCTCTTCAACCGGGTGTTGGCAGCCAGCCCGCCGGATCAGCCACTGCGCTTCAGGGCTTTGCTGCGTGATCTGCAATGTCGCACCAGCCTCGGACACCCGCCGGAAGGGATCATCAGCGTCATTCGCCAGCAGAAATACCTCCATGACGACATGGGCGGTCCCAAGCTGCGCCGCGAGTTTGACGTGTTGCACCGCCGGAACCAGGATCGACTCCCATAAGCCTGATACGAGGGGAATCGCGCTCCGCGGGGTGCATCCCATTTGGGGTGGCATGGGCAAACTTGTTTGCCCGTGTTGGACGATTCCACGGGCAAGCTGCTGCTTGCCCATGCCACCCTCGCCAGTTTCTGCCACCTTGTTCGGGATGCACCCCACTCCGCGCTG
>JAAEQG010000411.1 GCA_024231775.1 bacterium | reverse complement strand
GGCGTGGTGATTGTCTGCTCGTAGGTCATCAGCATCTCGGGATACTCGAAGGTAGCCAACTGCGTGCCCGCCGTTTCCGCGTCACCCTGCCCGTGAAATCTCCCGCCCGTGCAATAGACGCTGCTCGGATAGTCGACTCCGCAGAGCCAGCGGGCCAGATCGAGCTGGTGGATGCCCTGATAGGACATCTGCCCACCAGCGTAATCCCACAACTGGCGCCACTGTATGTGGATCTGCTTGTTGTACTTGCGTGCCGGTGCCGGGCCGTTCCACATCTCCCAGTCGAGCGTCTTGGGCGGGTCGGAATCGGCTCCCCACTTGAAGTCGGCCACGTTACTCTGCTCATACACGCGGCACAGATGTATCTTTCCCAGCTTGCCTTCTTCAAGATAACGCTTGGCGGCCCAGTTGTACGGGCCGCTACGGTTCTGCGTGCCGATCTGGACGATTCGGTCGTACTTCCGAGCAGCCTTGACCGCCTGACGCCCTTCCCAGCAGTTTTGGCTCTGCGGCTTCTCGCAATAGACGTCCTTACCGGCCTGGCAGGCCAGAATCGTAATCGGGGCGTGCCAGTGCGGCGGGGTAGCGATCACCACGGCGTCGACCGAAGCGTCTTCGAGCATCTCGCGGAAGTCCCGCACGCACTTGGGCCGCTTACCCCCTTGGAGCGCCGCGTACGCCTTCGCTCGGGATTCGAGCGACCGGCTGTTCACGTCGCAGACGTAACCGACCTCGCAATCGCCGCGCCCCAGAAACCCCATGGCCAGCGAGTTGCACCGCCCCCCGCCGACGCCTACTATCCCCAGCACGAGCCGTTCATTGGCCGGAGCAGAGCGGACGGATTGAGGGTTGCCGAGAATCGTCGCTCCGGCAGCGAAGCCGAGCGTGGTCGTTCGGGAACGGTCGAGGAACTGACGTCTATTGATTTCAGGCATGAAAGCCGGTCCTTT
>JAAEQG010000410.1 GCA_024231775.1 bacterium | reverse complement strand
GTCGCGGCGCACGTACATAGCCCCAAACCGCTCATCGGGCGACGAGTAGGTCTCTCCGCGAAAAGCCGCCAGCCCGACCACGTCCATGGGCTGGCCCATTCGCTTCCGAAACGGAGCAAACGCGCTCGCGTTGAAAGCCAATTGCACCCCGCGCTGCCGAGCAAACTGAAGCGTATCGGCGCAGCGCGTCTCCCGTAGCGAACCATCCTCGTCCGGCAGATCAGCCGGTTCCGTGACCACCAGGCGCACGCCCGGCGCAGCCAGATCTATCCGGGCGATCCACGCCCGCAGCGGTCGCGGTGTGCGATACTCGCGATACCGCAGATCAACCGACGGCGCGAAAGGTTCGAGCACCTCTTCACTGGCGAAGACCCCCGACCATGCCCGCGCGCGCCCAACCGCTTCCGCGATCGCCTCCGCGCCCGGCGGCGCCTCCGCCCGCGACGACACCTCCGCTCCCAAGACTGTAGTCGCCGCTACCAGAACCGCACTCATCCACGCACTTGGTCTGTTCATGTCATGCACCTTACCACCACTCGCCTTCCCACGCACATTCCATAGCCTATCAGTAGCGGCCTGCGTCTCGCAGGCCGACGGCCGGCGGGGACGCCGGCCGCTACTATCGCAAGACTGCATGCACCTTTCTCGAAACGGCACGGCCGGCGTCCCCGCCAGCCGAGAAACCGTGTCTGGTGCCCCATCGCTTCAGCGATGGGAGACTGACCCACGGGTGCCATGGCCAGCGCGCCGCGTGGCCATGATCGGACCGGCAGCTTGCTCACCCTTGGGGTTGAGCATGGCACGCGGCGCTGGCGCTTGGGGCTCTGAGTGACCCACCTGGATTCTCGCGGATCCTCGCCCACGCGGTGGACTCGGGTCGGCTTTCACTCTAGAGTAGCCTTGAGGTAGGTTCTTCACCATGGAAGCTTCCGAGAGCAAGGCAGTGGTAGCTTGGAGCCGGGCCGGCTTGGGCGCCGTATTCCTGGCGGTGGTCCTGGCGGGCGTGGGTCTGGTCATCGCTATTCGTCAGACGCAGGCGATTCCCGCTCAGCGAATCGCGCAGCTAAAGCCCGAGGCGTTGGAGCTGGCCACCGCGATCAACGCGGAGATCATCGAGCAAGTTCGGGCGACACTCTACGATGCCGCGGTGCGCCATGCGACGCCTGCGCCGGTGAATACCGCTTCGCCACCGAACCGCCCACCGTGGATCCCCGCGGTGTTCGTATGCGAGGGGCGTCTCCCCGCCAAGGTCTTTTTCATCGACGGTCAGGCTGAGCACCTTGCCCATGAAGGAAAGCGGCTGGTGGAACTGATCGCGCCTCGGCTTGGCCTGCGGACGCGCGCCCCGCGTAGCTCGCGCGGCGTCCAGTTCTTGCACGAGACCGTCGGCGGAATACACATGACCGTCGCGTACCTGGGGCCGCCGAGTAGCGAGACCTTCACGATCATGGCGGCGGTCCTGGACGAGAGCGCGATTCGGCGGGAGGTCATCGCCCCTATCCTGGGGCCTGCGGCCCATCTTGAGCTTGCGGCCACCGGTGATAAGTCGACGGTGTGGTCGGAGTCTCTGGGGCCGGCTTTGCCGTTCTGGTCGATTTGCCCTTCGCCGGAGTATGTTACCGCGCAGCATGCCTCAGCGATGAAGCGTACACTGAGCTACGCCGGGGTAATGCTCCTGGTGCTGTTTGCGCTGATCCTGGTGATGCGGGCGACCATGCGTGTGGCCCGCCGGGAGGTCGAGTTGGGACGGCTGAGGAGCGAGTTCGTCGCCGACGTATCCCACGAACTCAAGACCCCACTGGCTCTGATTCAGATGTTTGGCGAGACCTTGCTCGAAGGCCGCGTGCCGTCCGAATCCAAGAAGCACGAGTACTACGAGATCATCACGCGAGAGAGCAGGCGGCTGACCCACCTAATCAACAACATTCTGGATTTCTCGCGCATCGAATCGGGCAAGAGGATCTACAAGATGCAGCACGTCCGCCTGGAGGATGTGGTCCGCGACGTGTATGACGCCTACCTCCACGAGTTGGACCACAAGGGATTCACCCACGACTTGGTGGTGGCAGACTCCCTGCCGGACGTGGAGGTGGACCCGGACGCGATTTCACAGGCACTGCTCAACCTGATCAGCAATGCGATCAAGTACAGTGACGATGAGCGTACGCTGACGATCCTGCTGGAGCGAGAGACCCGTCGGGGGCGGCGGGGGATCATGCTTTCGGTGCAGGATCGGGGGATCGGAATCCGGCCTGAAGACCGCGCCCACCTGTTTGACGGATTCTTCCGGGCGCCGGATGATACCGTGCGGAAACGGCGCGGAGCCGGTCTGGGATTGGCTTTGGTCCGCGACATCGTCGAGGCCCATGAGGGCTTTGTCGAAGTCGAGTCCAGGTTGGTCAAGGGCACGACCTTCTACCTTTTCCTGCCCGCGCGCAGTCAGACTAGTGAGGAGCATACCAATGGCTAGAATCTTGATCGCCGAAGACGAGCCGGAAATGGCGATGGGGCTGAAGGACAATCTCCAGTTCGAAGGCTACGATGCCAGCGTAGCCAACGACGGTGAGCAAGCGGTGGCCCTGTTCGAGAGTGAGCGGCCCGATCTGATTCTGCTCGACATCATGATGCCCAAGATGGACGGACTCGAAGTCTGTCGCCACATCCGCCAGACCGGGTCAGCCGTTCCGATCATCATGCTGACCGCCAAAAGCCAGGAGGTGGACGTCGTTCGCGGGCTGGAAGCCGGAGCGGACGATTACCTCACCAAGCCCTTCGGGATACGCGAGTTGATCGCCCGAGTAAAAGTCGCTCTGCGTCATGCCGGGGCGGCGCCGTCGCTCTCCAAGGTGCTTACCATCGGCCAGGCGGAAGTCGATCTCGCCAAAGGCAAAGCGGTCAGACAGGGGAAGGAGTACACCCTGGGCCACTTCGAGATCGAGATCCTCAAGATCCTGGTCGAACACGCTGAGCAACCGGTCGAACGCAATGTGCTCCTGGACAAGATCTGGGGCCTGGAAGCCAGTCCAACCAACCGCACGGTGGACAACCACATTGTGAGCCTGCGCCGCAAGCTCGAAGAGGACTCCAAAGAGCCCAAGCACATCCTCACGGTTCACAGCATCGGCTACAAGTTCGTCCCCTGAATGACGTGAGGTGAGATGTCGCAACGGGTCGGGTGACTTGAAACCGCGCCGGGCACGATGAGCCGCCGGCATCTGGCGGGACGCCCAGACACCGATCGCGATGGGGACGAGGCTAGAATTCGAACGTCAGATCGACGCCAGTTTTGAACGCACCCACGGTCTGGGTCGAGTGGGTCACCCGGGCGCGTACCCAGGGTTCACTCTCGTCCCGCCGAATGCGAACCGCCATTCGCGAAGGCAGATCCAGCCTGCAGACCAGTCCGATGCCGGTCTCGCTGACGTCGCGGGAGCGCACGTAGTGGACCCCTTCCGCCGTTTGGATTTGCAGCGGCTGGTCCCACACCCAGCGGACATGGCGCCGCTTGCCCGGGTATGAGTCCGCCTCACCACAGGCCTTCGCGGCTTCAAGCCATTCAGCTACGAGGGCTCGAGCGTCGGCGGTTGCGGGGTCTGACATCAGTGGGTCTCTCTTGGCGGATGTAGGGATCAGTTCTGTTCCCGGATGCTGCTCCATCGGAGGGTGAGCGGCGGCGAAGCTCCACCGCTCGCCAGCCAGGCACGTACCAGGGCGCCCGGACCGCCGCCCATCACATATACATCTTGTATCGGACGGTCCGGTCCGGCCCTTTAGCCACCAGCTCAGACCGCGCCCTCGGGCTTTGCGCGTCCGGCAGGCCTGCAGACTTCTTCCGCAGGGGCGATCTGCCGATAAAAACCGCATGAGCATCTCCACGGAGCCCATCCGGCTCGTCGAGCCGGCGCCCCATCACCAGCCGCAACCGGTTGCGCCGGTCTCGGTCTCCCTGCTGAACGGGCCGGTCGAGCATGAGAACTGGGACGCCTATGTGCGTGCGGCGGAGAACGGCTCGTGGTTTCACACCACCGCGTGGATGACCGCCGTCGAAGGAGCTTTCGGCCATCAGCCGTACTACCTGCAGGCTGAGCGGGCTGGGAAGACCATCGGCGTGCTTCCGCTGTTCCTGGTGCGCAGCCTGCTGGGCGGTCGGATGCTGATCAGCGTGCCCTATGCCGTGTACGGAGGAGCGTTGTTCGACGACGCCGCAGCGGGTCAGGCCTTGCACGCCGCCTTGCACCGACATGTCCAGGAGCTGGGGGTCAGCACCGTGGACCTGCGCTCCCTGACGCCCCAGTTCGAGGGCGGCGAAGCCAACGACCGATATGTGACCTACCGCCGCACCCTTCCGGAAACCGCCGGGGACGTAGCCCAATGGCTACCGCGTAAAGCACGGGCAGCGGCGCGCAGCGGGAAGGACAAGCACGCCCTGACTGTCGAATGCGGTCGTCACCTTCTGCCCATCGTCTGGCGGCTGTACAGCGCGAGCATGCGCCGGTTGGCATCGATCAACTACCCCTACAGGTTCTTTGAACTCCTGGTCAAGCTCGCCCCGGAGCGCACGCTGACTTCCGTGGTGTACTATCGCGGACACCCGGTGGCGGGCCTGTTGACCCTGCTGCACGGAGAGACGGTCATGCCCTACTTCGTCGGGCTGGACCGTCGGTATCGATTCACGAACATGAGCAACTTCCTGTACCTGTCCCTGATGGAGTGGGCGGTGCGAGACGGGCGTCGGGTCTTCGACTTCGGCCGATCACGTCGGGACAACCCGGGCTGCTGCGACTTCAAGCGGTTTCACGGCTTCGAGGCGACTCCGCTCGGGTATCAGCGCATGGTGGCTCCGGGCGCTCACCCGCCGGATCTGACCCCCACCAGCGCAAGATTCGGTTTGGCCCGGCGAATGTGGCCCTACTTACCCTTGGCCCTCACCCGTCCCCTGGGGGCGTGGGTTTCCAGGCACATCCCCGGTTGAGACGAAGTTGAGCGGACCGACCATGGCAAGCAACATCGCCACGAAAACTTCAGCCGGCCGTGTAGAGGTTTCGCACCGCACCCCCGATCATCTTCTCCTGTGGGGCGTGCATGGACTCATCAGCCCGGTAGGACACCCGTGAACGTCCTCTACCTTGCCCATCGCATTCCGTATCCGCCGAACAAGGGAGACAAGCTGCGCTCGTTTCACCAGATCAAGGAGCTCTCCGCCCACCACCGGATCTGGTGCGCCGCCTTCGCCGACGACCCCGGAGATCTCGTCTACGCCGGGGTGTTGCACCGGTGGTGCCAAGATGTGTGCGTGCTGCCGCTCAACCGGACACGGGCAGCGCTGCGCGGGTTGGTCAACCTGCTGCGGGGGGGAACCACCACCGAGGGGTTCTATCGGGATCCGGGCATGAGCGCCCAGCTCAGACGGTGGTGTGCGGAAATCCGCTTCGACGTACTCGTCGTCTTCAGCTCCGGCGTAGCCAACTACGCGAAAGACCTGCCGGTTCCGGTCAAAGTTCTGGACTTCTGCGACCTGGACAGCCGCAAATGGTGGTCGTACGCCCAGCGCAAGCGATTTCCGCAGGGACTGCTCTACCGTCTGGAGGCGCGGCGACTGGCCCGGCGCGAGCTGGAGTGGATCGAGGCGTTCGACCACGCCGCCCTGATCACCGAAACGGAGAAAGCCGATCTCACCCCCGACGCCGCCAGGAAGACGACCGTGGTGGGCAACGGAGTGCTGATGCCCGGAGAGAGTGACACCGCCGTACCCGCGAGCCGGATCGTCGGATTCGTCGGGGCGATGGACTACGCCCCAAACGTGGACGCGGTCACTTGGTTCGTTGAGCAGGTCTGGCCACGGGTTCAAACCGCCCACCCAGCCGCGCGGTTTCAGATTGTAGGGCGGAACCCGACTGCCCGGGTGCGTCGCCTGGCCAAGGTGCAGGGCGTGGACGTGGTCGGCGAGGTGACTCACGTGATCGAGGCGATGAAGTCGTGGCAGGTGAGCGTCGCCCCCATGCACATGGGGCGGGGCATTCAGAACAAAGTCCTGGAAGCCATGGCTGCCGCCCGCCCCGTCGTGCTTACGCCATTGGCCGCCGCCGGACTCTCTTCAAGCGACGTCGAGCATCTCGTCCTCGCCGAGACCCCAGAAGAATTCGCCACCGAGGTCAACCGACTCCTAGCCGACGTCAACACCTGCCAACACCTGGGGGCAGCTTCGCGGCATGTCGTCGCCCGGGAGCATAGCTGGGCACGCGAAGTCGCCAAGCTGGAGGGGCTATTCGCCCCCGGAGAGCCTCGCTTGCGGCTAGCTGCCAACTACGAAATCGCCACGCCCTAGCCGATTCACGTCAAGCAGCCGCACCGCGGAATCGCCGGGTGCCCCATCGCTCCAGGGCTTATCGGTTTTCTACCGGTGGCCACCATAAACGTAGCGTCCCCCCTCGTGGGTGATCCAACGTCCAGTTGTCGATTATCAACTCCACTCGGTCCGATTTTCTGCCGACCAACGGGTGAGGTGCGCGTACGACGACCCTCAGAATCGGCGCGCACGGGGCTGGTCGCACTCCCAGCGCAGGAGCCCCCATGACCGAGAAACGGGCCAACCAAGATCGACGACAGGAAACACGCGACCCTCGCGCGGGGCGAATCATGTGGCGCAAGCGCGGAAACCACGCCGTGTTCGCCGGATGGTTGAGCGATTTGTCCCCCTCGAGTGTATCTTTCGTAGCTTCAGCCCGGATCCAGCCCGGGGCGGGCGAGGAGATCGAGGTCATCGATACCGACCGGTCCCGCCTGGTCTATCGCGTGGCCCGGGTGGCTCCGTACGACTCGCGACTCGCGCTGATCGCCTGTCGCAGCGCGGAACCTCGGAGGAACCCTCCACCCGGGAGTCCGGTAGCGGAGGTTTGAGCATGCGTGCGATCACCCACCGTCATGCCGTAAACGTGGCCCGGTACCTGCTGATGGCCTTGGTGTTCACTGCCGTGGTGCTGTTCACCGCCGTAGCCCATTGAGCTCCGCCGGTTTCCGTTCCTTGCGACGTTGCCGCGCCGCGACTCACATCGTACCCTATCGATTCGCTTGACCGCGTACACGTATGGCGGTGCGGGATGGGTCTGCCACCGCAGGGTAGGGTCCGACTCCCCCACCACCCGGTGAACTGAGGCGAGGATATGGCTGTCAACACCGCACGCCTGTTGATCTCGTGTCCCGATGGGCGAGGGATCGTAGCCGCCGTAGCGGGTTTCATCGCCCGATACGATGGCAACCTGCTGGAATCCGACCAGCACACCGACCCGCAGCATGGCGAGTTCTTCATGCGCGT
>JAAEQG010000409.1 GCA_024231775.1 bacterium | reverse complement strand
GCATGAGCGACAGAAAGGCTGTTCCCGCTGCCAGGATGACCAGCCCGACGTCACGCCCGGCGCCGGGACGACGAGACCTTATGCCCCGAACCAGGTCGGGAACCAGCATGATCAGCGGAACCACCATCCAGGTGACATTATGGTGGCGCACCCCGATCATCATCCCACAGCACAATCCCAAAGCCAGCGCCCGTAACCGCGACCAGCCTTCCCGTCTGATTGTGTCCGCCGACCAGATCGTCCCGGCGACGAAGGTCATGCTGGCGGCGTGCGGCATGGTCGGATCGAAGCTGATGTAGTACGCCGCATTCGTACCGCACCAGGTTGCCGCCGTAGCCAGGGCGGCGATGGTGTTCGAGAAGTACCAGGAGAGTAGGGCGAAGGTGAGGAGAAGGCCCACGACGCCGGTGAGCACATGCGCCAGCGGAACCACCAGTTGATAGTAGGTCGAGTATCCGTCCCGAGGCAGCTCCGCGCCCCATACCGCGTTGTGCAGGATGGTGAACAGGTCCGCCAGGGCGACGAACGGCAGGGCGATCACCGACCAGGCGCACGGAAATACGTTCATGACCTTACCGGTCGGTGAGCGCCATCCGAGGTAGAACTCGTTGTGCTTGAACGTCGCCGGCGTAAGCCGCAGATCGTTCTCGTAGTCGCAATCCTGGTCAAAGTACCACGACCGCGCGTGGGTGTAGTACATGTACCCGTCGGTCGTGTGCATGGCGTGGCCGTAGCGCAGCAAGGTGTGCGCGTAGAGCAGCAGGACGACCGCCACCATACCGCCCAGGATCAGGTGGTGGGTGGAGACCCGCGCAACCGTCCACGGCGGTCGGACGCCAACACGCACTGATGAAATCGTGGACATCAACACTATCCCGCGGTCCTCGCAGTGCACTGCCCACTCGCCAACTTTGGGCGAGGCTCCCCCTCGGCGCAGCAGCCCGGATTACCGTCGGGCACGGCGGAGGGTCTTTTTGACTCTTCGTCCGAAAATATGCGCCTCTTTAGCTGATCTGGCCTGGATGGAGGGGGCCTTCCGCCTTTGCGCTCCTCTCTCCGCCTGCCGATGGAACGGCGGTCGAGGCTCGACGTGCCCGCTGGGCTGTATTCTGTTGTCAAAGAGCATGACGAGGTGCCTGGCGGATGCCTCGCGAAGCGGGCCACGCCGGTTCGACTCGTCTGAGGACCGCACCGACTCGCTCAAACGGGAGCGCCCGGGGTCCGTCTACCACAAGTACATGGCGCGCGATCGGGCAAGGGGTTTCCTTGGGCGATCATGCGTTTCATGGGGTATTGGCCGGCGTTTTTACGCGGAGTCGGGAGAATCCGGGCTGCGGCGGTTGTGCTGGGCCGCGATTGCGGCGGCGCCTATCGATGCCACTCGACGGGGTTCACTCTATCCTCTCGATGAACTCCTGCTCGTTTGCGTCGAGGAACGTCTGGAGGATTGTGGCTAGTTCGGGGTCGCAGGCATAGTACGCCTGGTCCAAGTCGTCGAACTCGCCTTCAAGGGCGGCTGCAACGTACTCGCGGACCGACCCGATTTCTTCACGCGTTTGTGATTCATAGCGGGTGCTGGCTGCGCGGAGCACGTCGCTCTGGGCCTGGGCGCCGAGATGGTTAAGGGCGCGGATTGACTCCTCGACTTGGCTGGTGCCCCGGTTCTCAAAGTATTGCAGGTGTCCGCCGTTTTGTACTTCGCTGTCGTACAAGAAGGCGAGGTGGGCGACGCGCTGCGTTGGGCTGAGATCGTCGTAGTCAGACGTTGCGAGTAAATCGACGAACTCGTTCCATAGAACGTAGGGATCGGCCTCGACATCCTGGCGTGTTACTTTGCGACGCGGAATCACCCTCTGCCTCCACTCATTCGATGATATGGAAAACGAGTTCGTCCCTTCACGGGTAAGCAGAGCTTACCCATGCCACCCACCATAGCTCATCCCCGTGTTAGCCCCTGGCACCCGGCGTCGCTCATCTAAGACGACGCACGGTTACGGTTCCTTCCACTCCCTCGACCTTCATCGTGTAGCGCAAACCCTCGCTCCAGATTATCACCTCAGGGCTGAGGCATAGGTTCATACTCATATCAAAGCTCGTCTGCTGCCAAACTTGTCCACTCGCAAGATGATATACATTGTCGTATTCAAAACCATCGAAATCACTCGTTATACGACTTTCTATGAAAGACTGGATGCCGTTGACGCCACCTAATCTGCGGCAGAGCAGGGATTCCTCAAGACCGTCAATAAGGAGCTTATGGATAATCGAATTGGTCATGACCGTAACAGAAGGACTGAAAAGATAGGTGTAGAGATACGTATGGCCCGTAACTACGTAGATGTTCCCCGAGTGGGTCCTGAGTATATGTCCCTTTGTTATTGTCCCGCTGATTGTCCCGGAAACAGTCGTTGTTTCGACGAGAGTCCAGGGGGTGGCGACTGCGCTCTTCAGCGATGGGTTTGTCTTTCGAACCCACTCTGTCACTAAGCCCTCCCGCTCCGCCTCCACAGCCCGCAGTTTGGCTTCAGCCTCTTGCAGCCGGATTTCCGCTTTCTGAAGCTCAGTGAGCGCTGGGTCGGATGAGGGAGCGCTCCGAGGAGTGTGGTGCGAGGCCATAGTCGAGGGATGCGGTTCCCATCTCTCAAGCTGGCGTGACCGCTCGGCGAGTTCCCTGGCAAGACCATCGCGTTCCGTTGTCATGCTGGCAAGCGCCTTGTGGAGCTTGCGGTTCTCATCGCGCAGGTTCCTGACGGTGTTCTCAAGCTGGTTGCGCGTCATTTGGTCAACGGGATCGGCGAGACTGGCCGATGTCACTATCAAGAGGATGGCCACCATCGTCGGAAGAGCCCGCCAGACGCAGTATTTCCGTGCCTGCCGACCAGAGCGTCCCGTGCGCGTGGCGACTCGCCCGCACGGCGACGCCGCGCCGACGACAGGGAAGCCAATCACCTGCATTGAGTAACGAACCAGAGCGACAACACGCCGGATTACGCTGGGGCTTGCTTGCGGCTTCACTTTGGCGTCCTCCGAAGGGGTGACGGGTGGTCGGATTCTAGCCCAGGTTCCGGCGCATGCAAGGATTCTCGACAGCTCTCCCGGGGGGGCACTGGTGCGGTTGCCCGTCATGCTGTCCGGGCACGCAGAGCGTGCCTTTGACGCTCGATTGACTCCGGCTCGGCCCGCGTGCTGGGCACGTGGCGCCATCATATGCTTGATGCTGCCTACGCTGCAGTGGCAATCATGTGCTCCAACCCGAAAACGATAGCGCCGAATTGAAGAACTTGTGCGTAATCCTCCCTCGATTCCTCAATGTACTCATGAAAAGTCGTGCAGCGTTCGTCGGAAAGCGCGCCGTAAGTAGTGAGAAAGTACGGCACCGTGAGCTTCGCAGGCGTACGCGCATCCTCTGCCGCGCGCCGTCCTGCGAGCGTGCCGAGTACGTGCGTGAGGTCGTTGCGCTTGTTACGAATCCTCCTGATCGGGCTTTTACGATCGCGGACGTACGTCCAGAGCTTGCTGTAGGTTTCGCGGAACTGCTCTACGTCCGCGGGTCGGCGCCTCAAGTCGCCATCGACAGGAATCTTAAGTCGGGGATAGACCATCTCAAAGGCTTGCTGGTACCTGTTCTTGCGGGAGATCTCTCTAGCGGTCTTTGTCGATAACCCGAACAAGCCAACGAGGTACATTGTCCGTAGGCGGTCTGTGGCGCTCACGAGCCGCTGCATCACGTCGTAATGATGGAGACAGTAGAAACGCTCACCGTCCGTGCCCAGTTCGTGCTCGAAGACCATCATCAATCCCAGAGACAGGCGGGCGTTCTCCATGAGTGCGATGAAATCCACGGCGGCCACAAGCGCGCCGGGGTGGCTCGCATCTTTGAAGATGACATGCCTGTTGGCGCCGTGGTCCATTGTCGTTTGATCTTCGGTCCCAGCGGTGAGAACCGCGATATTCCTCCAGTCCATCCGGTTCGACCACAACCAGTAACCGTGATACCGTTCATCAGTGGTCGGGTCGAATCTCGGGTCCCCCTCCTGATCATAGCCACGGAATTCGTACGCAACCCCCAGGGGAGCATCGACATCATCCCATTCGCTGAGCTTCGATTCTGCCCGTTCAGCGAGCATGTCCGACAATTGGCTTTGTTTCCGTTGCATTGGTGCGTCTATTTCTTCACTTCGAACTCGGCGTCGATTACGTCGTCGTCTTTCTTGGTTGCATCCGCGCCGTCGCCTTCTGGGGGCGGGGCGCAGCCGGCTCCGCAGGCTTCGCCTTCGGGGCCGCTGGCCGCGCCTTGCTGCTTGGCAGCCTCTTCGTACATGATCTTGCCGATGGTCTGGGAGGCTTCCATCAGGGCTTCGGTCGATTTGTTGATCGCGTCGGGATCGTCGCCCTTGAGCACCTCGCGCACGTTCGAGACGGCGCTCTCCACCTTGCTGCGCTCTTCCGCCGGAACCTTGTCGCCGTGCTCCTTAAGCTGCTTCTCCATCTCGTAAGCCATGTGCTCGCCGCGGTTGCGGGCTTCGACCAGTTCTTTCTTCTTGATGTCGTCCGCGGCGTGGGCTTCGGCGTCCTGCTTCATCTTCTCAATCTCTTCGTTGGACAGGCCGCTGGACCCTTCGATCCGGATCGACTGGGCTTTGCCGGTGGCTTTGTCCTTGGCGGAGACGCTGATGATCCCGTTGGCGTCGATGTCGAAGGTCACCTCGACCTGGGGCATGCCCCGCGGCGCCGGCGGAAGCCCGGTCAGGTTGAAGCGGCCCATGGTGCGGTTGTCGATGGCCATCGGACGGTTGCCCTGCAGCACGTGGATGGTCACCTCGGTCTGGTTGTCCGCCGCGGTCGAATAGACCTCGGTCTTGGAGGTCGGGATAGTCGTGTTGGCTTGGATCATGGTGGTGGCCACGCCGCCGAGCGTCTCCACGCCTAGTGACAGCGGGGTGACATCCAGCAGGACGATGTCTTCCTTGTCGCCGGCTAGCACTGCGCCTTGGATGGCTGCTCCCACGGCGACCACCTCGTCGGGGTTGATGCTCTTGTTGGGCTCACGGCCGAAGATCTGCTTGACGAGTTCCTGCACCGCGGGCATGCGCGTCGAGCCGCCGACCAGTACGACCTCGTTGATGTCGCTGGGGGATTGCTTGGCGGCTTGGAGGGCTTCCATGACCGGTTTGCGACAGCGCTCGGTCAGCTTCTCGGTGAGCTGCTCGAACTTGCTGCGGGTGATGGTCTCCTGCAAGTGCTTCGGGCCTGCCTGGTCGGCGGTGATGAAGGGCAGGTTGATTGAGGTCTCCTTGGTGGTGGAGAGCTCGCACTTAGCCTTCTCGCAGGCTTCCTTGAGGCGCTGCAACGCCATCGGATCGTTGCGCAGGTCGATGCTTTCTTTCTTGCGGAACTCTTCCGCGACGTACTTAATCAACTCTCCGTCGTAGTCGTCACCGCCGAGGTGCCCGTCACCGTTGGACGCCAGCACCTCGAAGACGTTATCGCCGATGTCCAGCAGGGAGATGTCGAACGTACCGCCTCCAAGATCGAAGACGGCGATCTTCTGGGCT
>JAAEQG010000408.1 GCA_024231775.1 bacterium | reverse complement strand
CAAATTGCAGAGCGTCGTCTTCCCCGCACCGCTCGGGCCCACCAACGCAATCGTTTCCCCCGGCTCCACGTCGAGCAAGAACTCCTCCAACGCGAACCCATCGGACCCGGGATAACTGAAAGACACACTATCAAACGTAATCCGGCCGGAGAACTCCGCCGGACGGAGAACAGTCGTCGGATCCGCCGACTCCATCTCACGCGGTTCCTCGAGCAAATCCAGAATGCGATCGAGGCCCGACAACCCGTTCTGGAACTGGGCCGCACTCTGGGCCAGCACGGCCAGCGGCCCGAGCAGCATCATCAGGTAGGCCAGGAACATCATCAGGTCGCCCAGCGTGAGCTGCCCCTCCAGGACCCGCCAGCCTCCGTAGAGCAGCAGTGACGCCGTGGCCAACGGGATGATCGTTTCCCAGATGATCTCGATGACGCGAGTCCACCACCAGGCGTACAGTTCCTGACGCCCCATAAGGTGATTGCCTCGCATGATGCGCCCGGTCTCAGACCGCTGGCGACTGAATGCCCGCACGACGCGCATGCCGCCAAACGATTCCGTCGCGAGCGAGTCGACTTCTTCCCGCTGGGCACGAACGCGTCGGTACTGCGGACGAAT
>JAAEQG010000407.1 GCA_024231775.1 bacterium | reverse complement strand
GCTCCAGTTGCTCGTCGGCCAGGAGTAAATCGTTTTCGTTAGCCGCGAGTAATTTTTCCAACCGCGCGTCTAGTTCGTCGGGCAGTTGTGTGCGCAGTGCCTGGACGGGATCGACATTCCCCGTCGCCAGCAGTGTTTCCCAGGCTTCAAAGATCGCCCGGCAGCCAGCGTCCCGAAAATCCTGCTCGTGCAAGGGGTTCTGTTGACTCGTCTCGAGCGCCGCGTTGACCTGCGCGAGCAGACCGGGTCGCTGCAAGAACGCCGCCAGGCAGTGTCCCTCCAGATCAGCTTCCACGATTCCCTGGGACGATTTGACGGCGCCTGGGCCGCGGTCAAAAACGCGAGGCGTATCGTGAGACCTGCTGGGCTGGCGTTGAGCCTTACGCTGTTCAGCGCCACGCAGGCGAGACTGGACAGCGCGCACGTCCACTCGCAGCACCCTGGCGATTTTCTGAACGTGATCCTCCCGTTCGACCGGGTTCGATACGGCCCGCAGAATGGGAAGCAGCGTGTCCACCACGCCAGACTTGGCCTTGCTGTCGTCCAGATCGAGCCCTTCCATCAACACCTTGAGATAAAAGTCCACCACGGGAACCGCTTCCTCGACCAGCGTTGTCCATCGCTCCGCGTCCTCACGGATCAAATCGTCCGGGTCCTGGCCGTGAGGGAGTTGGAGAATGCGGATATCGGCTCCCATCCGGGACTCGTGTCCCACCAACCCGCGTGGGTCAAAGACCGGTTCCCACTCCTGTTCCAACGTCTCGCGGGCTACTTTGACGCCGCGCAGCGTTGCCCGGATGCCCGCCGTGTCCGGATCGAGCGCCAACACGAGCCGTTTGCTCAGGCGTTCGAGTTGCCGCAGTTGCGCTTCCGTGAGCGCAGTCCCCATCTGCGCCACCACGTTGGCGAACCCGGCCTGCTGGGCCTGCATCACGTCCATATAACCCTCTACGATGATGGCCCGGTCCTCGCGGCGGATGGCTTGTCGTGCCAGGTCCAGCCCAAAGAGCGTGCGGCTTTTGTCGAACAGCGCCGTCTGGGGAGAGTTGAGATACTTGGGTACGCCTTCCGGGTCGAGCGTTCTGGCCCCAAAGCCGATGACGCGCCCCTTTCCGTCTCGAATGGTGATCATCAACCGGTCGCGGAAGCGGTCATACGTACTGCCACGATCATCCCGCTGCACCAGCAGCCCGGCTTTGACCAGTTCACCAACCGTATACCCGCGCTCGGTCAAATAAGCGCGCGCCCCGTCCCAACCTGGCAGACTGTAGCCCACCAGGAAACGGTCAATCGTCTCGTCGTTCAGCCCGCGCCTGGCGACGTAGGCTCGCACTGCCTGGGCTTGTGGGGCGTGGTGCAAGAGTTGGTTATAGTAGCGGGCGGCTTTTTCCAGCAACCCGTGCAGCCGGTCGGTCTCTTGCTCCGCCTTTACCTGCGCCGGGGTTCGCGGTTTCAATTCGACGCCCGCCCGCCGCGCCAATTCTTCCAGCGCAGTGCGAAAATCCCACCCTTCTCGCTTCATCACAAAACTAAGGACGTCGCCTCCCTCGCCGCAGGCCCCAAAGCAGTGCCAGTGCTGGCTGTCCGGAAAGACCACAAAGGAAGGCGTCTTTTC
>JAAEQG010000406.1 GCA_024231775.1 bacterium | reverse complement strand
TCGTACGGTCCGCCACTACCACTACCGTTGCGATGGTCGACCTCGCTATCGGGTGTATACGTCCTTCGGTGGATGGGGTTGGCCCGGTGGGGGGCCGTATGAGTACGATCCCTACCACGATCAGCGCGAAACGGCCCGCTTTCTTGCGCAGCTTCTCGAGTCCGTAACCATCGAACCGCAGCATGTGGTGATAGGACACGTGGTCTTCGCCTACCGTCCTCGGGAAGACGACCAGCTTACCCTCCGGATCACCCTCGGTCCGAACGAGGCTTCGCCGACCACCCAACCGGCTGACCAGACGACCGTGTCGATGGTCTTTGAAGTGCGCTGAGGTTTCCCGCGAATGAAGACCGCTGGAGGCGTCACTCGGTGACGGGTGAGTCAGCGCCGTCGGCGAGCACCACAGTTTGAGCTTCCGCGAGAAAATCTCGAACCACCGCGTCCGCCATTAGCCGACCACGACGCGTCAAGGCGATTCCCCACTCAGCCAATCTCAGCCACCCGTTCGCCTGGTGCTGCCCAATCGACTCGCGGAAGGCGCTGCGGGCATCCACGCCGGTATGCTTCACAAAGTCGTCGAACCTCAGCCCTTCGTTCAACCGCAACCGGAGCATCGCCGTCTCACCGACCAGGACAGCTCGGGTGAGGCGCTCAGCCTCCACAACCGCGTCGCTGCCTTGCCGGATGCGCGCGACATACGCCGCAATGTCGGGGACGTTTCGGTAACGTACTCCCTCCAGATGTCCTGCGGCGGACGGCCCCACGCCCAGATAAGTACAGCCCCACCAGTATCGCAGATTATGCAGACACTTGGCTCCGGGGCGGGCGAAGTTACTGATCTCGTACTGCTCGTAACCGGCTGCGCCGAGATCATCCATGGCCGCAAGGTACATTTCAGCCTCCAGGCCGTCGTCGCAGGGAACCACCTCGCCGAGGTCGCGGCGGCAGGTCAACTGGGTTCCCGGCTCGTAGGTGAGCCCGTAGCAGGCGATGTGTTCGACCCCCAGATCAACGGCCCGGCGCAGGTTGGTGCGCCAACCTGCCAGAGTTTGTCCGGGGATACCGAAGATCAGATCGATGTTGATCTGGGCGATGCCCTGGGCTCTGCACTCGCCCACCGCTCGGCCAACGTCGCCCGGCGAGTGAATCCGCTCGAGCACCGCAAGTTCGGACGAATCGAACGACTGGGCACCAAGCGAGATGCGGTCCACGCCGGAATGGACCAGCACGCTCATCCTTGCCGGGTCCAGCGTTCCCGGGTTGGCCTCGACGGTGAACTCGGCTGGGCGGTCCTGGCGGACGATTTCGCCCACCGGTTCCATAAGCTTGGCCAGCTCCGGCGGCAGCAGAACGGTGGGCGTGCCCCCACCGATGAAGATGGACGTGATCGGCAGGTCGGTCTCCGAGCGTCTAGTTGCCAATTCTCGCACAATTGCATCGATCAGTGGCAAAGTGGGGCGATCAGTAAGGGGAACCGAGTAGAAATCGCAGTAGCCGCACTTTGAAGTGCAGAAGGGGACATGTAGGTAAAGACCCAGGGGTTCCACGCCTTGCCTCTCAATCACCCTGATCTCCGCCGCCTGGAGGCGGCAGCGTGCGCCCGATATTACCTCACCGGGCGTAACCGAGGTAGAGACCCGGTGCTCGGAGGATGGTGCGGGACGGCGAAGCGGCCCGTTGCAGAGGGCGGGCATCTGTCCCACGGACGGGAATGGGCACGGCGTCTCTGAACGTACCGACTTGCAGGGATTTGAACCGCAAGCCGGGTTGGGTTATATTCAGGGGGTGGCCTGTCCTGTGAGATGTGCCTCGGAGGCGTTGGGAGGGTGGTAGGCCACCACGATTCGGTCCCGACGCGGTGATGGGGCAGATGAGACGAAACGAGTCCATGGACGTACGCTTGGTGATGTTCCGAGAGGACGGGAAGAAGATCGACTTCCCGCTGACCAGAGCCATCACAACGATCGGCCGCAAGGAGGCGTGCGACATCCGCATCCCCCTGGCCGAGGTTTCGCGCAGACATACTGAAGTGCATGTCGATGAGGTGAGTGTGCGGGCCAAGGACGCAGGCAGCGCGAACGGAACCTACGTCAACAACAAGCGCGTCGCAGAAATGAAACTCGCTCCCGGCGATCATCTGATCGTCGGACCGGTCGTTTTTACCGTTCAGGTGGACGGAGACCCGGCCGACATACGCCCGGTGAAGACGAAGTTCCATCGGCGACAAGCTCAGCCGACCGCGGAGAAGGCCGCCGCATCCGCATCGGGGAGCGGTCTCGGGCTGGACGACTCGCCCGATCCGATCAGTGCCCTGGAAGCCTTGGCGTCAAGTGCCGAGCAGACGGCCATTGACCCGCTCGACGACGACGACTTGCTGGCCTGAGTTCTTGATTCCGTCGGGCAGGCCGTATTGACAACTCCACCGCGCACGCCCGGGACAAGCTGACCGCCAGCCTCAGGGGATGTTGTGACCCGACCTCTCAGCGAAAAACCCGCCTTCCCAGGTGAGCGACCGGCGCCAACGCCCAAGAGAGCCGCCCAACTGCGAAAACGCGTCCTCCGTGGGTGTGTTCTGTTCGCGCTACTTGGTCTTCTCCTGGCGGTCGTGGTGGTTTGGCAGCGGGACACGCTACATCGCCAGCGGTCCGTTGAGGCGCTGCAACCCTTCCAGAGGGCCTTGCAGGCGAAGCTGGACGAATACCACCGCATCCCCCTGGCCTTGCCGCGTACCGATCCGGACGGGACTCCGCTTCCTGAACACGAGTTCACTTATCTCTCGATTGAGGCGGCTCAGGCCCTCCGAACGTATGATGAGCCGATCATCATGGGTGAGGCTCCACCGGTGGGCATGGGCCTTCGCAGAGAGGGGCGGGCAGTGATCATCCTCGAGAATGGGCGTTGCGAGGCTCGCTGGATCGACCGGGATGCGCTCATCACCCAGAGGCGCAAGCAGAACGCCTGGGTCCGTCAACGCTGACCCGGGGCGTCTGGTGGTTCAATCATCAAATGCGATCGCGCCAACCGTGGGCG
This sequence comes from bacterium, assembly GCA_024231775.1. Taxonomy (GTDB): domain Bacteria; phylum Planctomycetota; class Phycisphaerae; order UBA1845; family UBA1845; genus JAAEQG01. The sequence continues at coordinate 7,139 of JAAEQG010000406.1, read as the reverse complement.
CTGACGGCTTCGACGATTCGCGCAGCCAAGTCCACGGCGGCCGCACCCTCCTCTACGGAGACTCCGGAACTGTCCCGATCCCGGGCGGCGTGCAGGAAGGACTCGATCTCCATCCGCAGGGGCTCGGCGTCCTCGATGACCAACGGTTCGACGTTGACCAACGACCCGAAGTCCACGTTCTGCATCTGAGACAAGTCCTCGTAGTTGCGTTCCCGGGCCATGGTCAGCAGGTCCAGATTGGCGTCCTTCTTGATGGCGATCCCGGTACGATTCTGATAATCCATGGAAAGGTACGCGTCGGGACAGAAGATGCGGATCTTGCGCTCGGTCTTCAAAGCCAGGCGTGACGCGGTCATGTTCACCACGCTGCCGTTGGCGAAGCGGACCCGGGCGTTGGCGATATCCTCGCATGGCCCGAGCACGTTGACCCCCACCGCGTCCACCTCGAAATCGATCTCCTGAACCAGATGCAGCACGATGTCAATATCGTGGATCATCATGTCGAAGACCACGCCGACGTCGGCGCTACGGAAGGTGAAGGGGCTGATGCGATGGGTCTCGATAAACTTGGGGGTCACGCCCATACGCTTCACCGCCTGCACCACCGGATTGAAGCGCTCGGAATGTCCGACCTGAATGACCGAATCGAACTTGCGCGACCAATCCAGGATCCGCTGAGCGGTCGGGACGTCCTGAGCCAACGGCTTCTCGATCAGAACCGGGATCCGGGCCTCGATCAGCGGTCGGGCCACCTCGGCGTGGACCACCGTGGGTACCGCGATGGAGACCACGTCGACCTGGGACATAATCGCGTTCACGTCCGTTTCGCAGCGACAGCCGTACTTCTGGGCGAACTCCTGAGCCTTGGCGGGGTCATGGTCCACCACCACAACCAACTCGGTTTCCTCGAGTTCGTGGTACAAACGCGCGTGGTGTTTGCCCATGTGGCCAACACCAACTACCGCGGCACGTAGCTTGTTCGGCATTATTGGATTCCTACCGGCGTACAAGGTTCCGCACCGAGTCGGAGCGGCCTGGAGAGCGGCCCAACTCCTTCCACACCCCCACGCGATGCACTTCGTTGACCGAACGGAATAGCTGTCCCCCCACCGGGAGCCTGGCCAATCAGCCCCCACTACTGCAGACCGCCGCTAGGTCGCCCGGTCGGTACGCAGCGACTCAAGGTAGCGTCCGTTGCGACCGTGAGCAAAGGCGCGCTGCAGAAACCGGCATAAGTACTGGACATTTGGGTCGTGCTCACGGCACATCAGGCTCTCGACGTTGTCCAGCAGGCTTCGTCCTCCCGTGCGGGCTCGGCGGGAGAACAGGGTCATATACGCCCCCTTCAGCGTGGCGATCTGCCCATGCGTGAACCCACGCCGTTGAAGCCCCACTCCATTGATCATGCGGACGCGGGCGTGCGTGCGAGCCCCCACGTAGACCATGTACGGAGGAACGTCCGTGGTCACCCGGGTCAACCCGCCGACCATGGCGTGCTGGCCTATCGTCACAAAATGGTGCACGCCGCTCTGGCCGCCGAAGTTGACGTAGTCCTCGACGACGACATGCCCGCCCAGTTGAACATTGTTGGCGATAATGCAGTGGCTGCCCACCTGGCAGTCATGAGCAACATGGACTCCAACCAGAAAGTGGTTGTCGCTCCCCACCTGGGTTACGCCTCCGCCGCTCTCGGTGCCGGGATGGATAGTGACCAGCTCGCGAATGGTATTTCGCTCTCCGATCTCCAGGCGAACCTCGCCCCCGCGATACTTGAGGTCCTGGGGAGGCATGCCCAGCACGGCGCCCGGAAACACCGAGCAACCGGCGCCCAACGAGGTGAATCCATCAATGACCACGTTGCTGTGGACGCGGCATCCGTCACCCAGCGCGACGCATGGTCCAATGTAGGCATGCGCTCCGATGGTCACGCCGCAACCGATCCGCGCCTTGGGGTCCACCACCGCGGTCGTATGGATCGAGGTCGATGTTTCGACGATCGTGTTCTCCACCTTGGACACCACTCCGGGAAGTTCAGGTGCGATCCGCGTCAGCCATCATGAACTTGATGAGAGCCTCAGCAACGAGTTCCGTACCCACGTGGGCGTCGGTCTTGACATGCCCGCTGCGCGACTTCACCCGCAGCGCCTCCGCGGTCAGCAGGAGCTGGTCCCCGGGCATCACCGCCCGGCGAAACTTCACCTTGTCCATGCTCAGCAGCACCGCCACCTTACCCTTGTGCTCCAGTTCCTGGGCCAACAGGATCCCGCCGATCTGAGCCATCGCTTCGAGAATGAGCACCCCGGGCATAATCGGCTGCCCCGGGTAATGGCCCTGGAAAAACTCCTCGTTGATGGTGACGTTCTTGATGCCCACGACCCGCTGCGTTCCGTGGATCTCCAGGATACGATCCACCATCAGAAACGGGTAGCGGTGCGGCAAGATGCGCTGGATGCGGTGGATACCCACCGCCGCGGGCTCGAGGGTCAGCGCCGCCGCCGCCCGTCGAGCCTGCTGCCCCGCCAGGGCGCGCACCAGAGCGTGGTTCAGCGCGTGCCCCGACTTGCGGGCATGCACCCGGCCCACCAGGGGCCTACCCAGCAAAGCCAGATCACCCAACAGATCCTGGACCTTGTGACGGCAGCATTCGTCCGCGAAACGAAGCGTGTTCTGAATCGGCCCGTCTCCGCCGAAAACGAGAATGTCATCGTAGGTCAAATGCTGCCCGAGCCCGTTGGCCAGCAGCACTTCCGCCTCCTTCTGGAGCACAAACGTGCGCGCCGGGGCGATCTGGCTCACGAAGCAGTCCGCCTCGATTCGAAACGTGCAGACCTGCCGCCCGATGGGGTTATCCGGTCCATAGTCGAGGTCGTAAAGAACGTCCAGAAACTCCGACTGCGGATCGAGCGGCGGCAAGGCCACCAGCTCAGAATCTCCGTCCACCACCCGGACCACTTCGTCGATGCGGTGGCTACGCCGGGGAACGGACTGCTCCACGGGGCCGGCTTCCTGGAGCTTCTCCACAAACGGAAGACAGCTCCCGTCCATACCCGGCAACTCGTCGCCGGTCAGCTCGATCTCCAGGTTGTCAATCCCCAGACCCGCACACGCGCTTAGACAGTGCTCCACGGTCTCGATCGAAACCGTCCCATTGCGCAGCGCCGTTCTTCGGGCTCGCTTGGCTACGTTGTCGATCGAAGCTGCGACCCGCACGGGACGAGGCTGATCGGTGCGCACGAAGGTGATGCCCGCATCTGGCGCCGCCGGACGAAAGCGCACCACCGACCGCTGGCCGGTGAACAGGCCCCAGCCCTCCAGGTCCATAGGTTGGTTGATCGTTTGTTGCGCTGCCAAAGCGGAATCGTCCTGCCACACGCTTCGCCGAAGCGGGAGGTTACACCGAACCATCCGGGGACTGCGCCCGCGGATCCGCAGACGAGCCCGTGCCCATCACCTGCCCATGCCCGGTCAACTTAATCGAACGCGGCGAATTATATCACACTCCGCCCTGCACCGATCCGGTCTCGCCATCCGTGAGCGGCCCAAGACGCCCAAGCCTCGTCCGGCCCGGAGTATCTGCGCATTGTACCCAGGACGCCCAGTTTGTCAGCCAGCCGCTCTATGCTTCGGCCCAGAACGCACCGAGAGATTGCTAACCTCTTGTAGAGCAATTGGTTGCGTGCCGCTACCATGCTCCATCCCAGTATTACGGACTCATTGGGTGACGGGAGTCGCCAACTCCGCCCGGGGCACCAGACGCTGCCACCGTGCCATCAGGCTCGGCGGTGCCCTCGAGTAGCGGGGCGGCACTCAGGCGCAAACCCGCAGCGCCGCCATCCCGATCATACTGTTCGTTCACGCGCGCGAGTACGGTCTGGGTCAGGTCGATCCGATCATTGAAGTACAGAATGTTCTGCAACAGAATCTGCTGGCGGAGCGCCAAGGAATCCGGGGCGTCTTCCGCAAGCCGGTCGTAGGTAACCACCAGGTCGATCTGCGATTCCACCGCGAGCTTGGCCACTACCTCGCGCACGTTGGTGTAGATACGCAGCAACCACCGCTTGTGGTCCTCCTTCAGCGATTTCTCCTGAAGCGTCGCCCACACCTCAAACTCTATCTGCAGACGCGTGAGCTCCTGCTCCAGATCCGCGAACTCGCGTGAGTCCGGCTTGAGCGGGAGAAGTTTCTTGCGTTTGCTTTCCATCGCTTCGCGCCGGCTGTCCGCCTCGGTGGCCGCCCGCCGGCGGCGCTCTTCGAACGCAGTCTCCAGATCCCGGGTCATGGCGTACTTCTCGAAGATGAACGCCAGGTCCACCACCGCGACGCGCGTTCCACCCTCTTCTGCCAGCACCTGGCACGGAAACAAGACAACGCCGCACAACAGATACAATAGCCACCTGGGACTCATCGCTGGTCCTTTCCACCTTGTGTGGTCAAAAAACTGAAGATCCGCGCGGCTGTACCGGCAGGTCCAGCCCGCCCCTCGAACCGGACGCGGCGCGGACGGTTCTGGGGATCGGCCCATCGGCTTCGTTAATCAGAAAACCGCACCGATGAAGAAGCTGAAGGCCTGATCGTCGTCCTCACTGTCCGAAGCTACCGGAACCGCCAGGTTGAACTCCAGGGGTACCGGCCCGAGGAACTCGACGACCAAACGAACGCCGACCCCCACGGTCATGCGCCAGTTGTCGATTCCGTAATCCTCTCCCACCGTACCCATATCACTGAACACCACCCCGCGAAGCGTTTCACCGTAGAGCGGGAAGGAGTACTCCGTCCCCATCAGCATCATCAGATCGCCGCCGATCGCGTCATCCCGCAGCCCCGCCCGGGGGCTGACCCCGCGGAACTTGAAACCGCGCATCGAACCGATCCCCCCGGCGTAGAAGCTCTCGAACGCCGGAGCCTCGCCAAGGATCGCCCCGACATCCACGCGAAAGGAGAACACCGACTTGCGATCCTGTATGTCCGTGTACAGCGTGTGGTGGCGCGTGTATCCCCCCATGACTTTCGCGAACGCATGATCCCCCCCGAGTGCGCCGACCTGCTCCCAGCTTACCCGGAGTCGGTCACCCTTCGTGGGGATAAAGCGATTGTCCGTGCGGTCGCGGACCAGCGTTCCCTTGACGCTGGTCAGCAGGTTGTTGCCCCGATCCTTGCGTATCTCTCGCGGAGTGAAGATGTCCTCGGGATCGATATCCACATTCTCGACCCGGAAGGATACCTCCCCAAACCAATCCTTCAGCCAACCCTGCTTGAAACGCTTGCCCAGGCTCACGTGGCCGCCGGCACGCCGCTCGTCGTAGCCTTCGCGGCCCCTCTCGAACAAGTACATGCTGGTGCCAAACGTCAGCGGGCGGTCCAGGAAGTATGGTTCGGTGAAGTCAATGCGGAAGCGGGTCAGCTCCGTACCCGGTTGGGCTTCGAGGCGCAAGCGCTGTCCGGCGCCGTGGAATGACCGCAGTTTAATGAACTCCGAGAAGCTCCGCGGCCAATCAAAGAGGTCGAAGTTCTTGATGTCGATAACGAACGATCCGACCAACCCACTGTTGCTGGTGACGCCCACGCCGAAGATCAGATCACCGGCCCGGGCGGACTCCTCCACGTTGACCAGGGCATCGCGCACGCCCGGCGCCGTGCCGACCGGCGTGATCGTCGCCTTGCTGAAAATCTGGGTCTGCCGCAGACTCCGCTCGGCATTGCGGGCTTCGGTGAGGTTGAAGACCTGCTCGGGGAAGAGCTGAAGCTCGCGACGGATGACCTTGTCCTGGGTCCGCTCGTTCCCCCGAACGACGATCCTCCCCACGCGAATCTGCTCACCCTCCTCGAGTTCGATGGTCAGGCGGACCCGGCCCGGTTCGCCGGTGAAGACCCGCTGTGGGCGTGCTACGGCGTAGATATAGCCTTGCTCCCAGTAGAGGCTCCTGATGGCGTTGGCATCCTTCTCCAGCCAGGGCAGCTCGATGACATCCCCAACCGAGAGGTGCATGCACCCGCGCAGCTCCGATTCATCCAGGACCGTATTGCCGCGGAAGGCGATCGAATCGATCGTGTAGCACGTGCCCTCCGCCACCGTGAAGATCACGGTCAGATTACGCCCGTCCGGGCTGAACTCCAGACGATAGCTGGACCGGGCGTCGAGCCATCCTTGGTCTCGGTAGTAGGCTTGGATCGCAAAGGCGTCCCCCTCGACAGTATCCACGTCGAACCTGCCGTCGCGGAGGATCCACAGGTAGGTCTTGGTCTTTACGTGCTTGTTCAGTTCGCGTGCATCGACCGAGGCGTTGCCCTCGTAGATCACCTTGCGTACTCGAATGAGCACGCCCTCTTCGATGGTGTAGACCAACTCGCCGGTCCGGTCCAGCAATCCCGGATCGTAGGTCACCCGGACGCTGCCGTAACCTTCGTCACGATACAGGCCCTCGATCGCCCCGCGACCCTCCGCCACCCGGAAGGAATCGACCGGGTCACCGACCGTCAGGGGTACTTGGTCCAGGAGCTTGTCGTCTTTGAACTTGACGTTACCGATCGCCCGCAGGGCGGTAATCACCGGACGATCAACCAGCTCGAACGTCACTTCCACTCCATCCGGAGTGGACTGCGTATCGAACGTGGCGCTGAGGAACTTACCCGTGCGCAGTAGTCGCCGAACATCCTCGGAGGCGATGCCCTCATCAAAGGGTTTGCCTTCTACGGTGCGCACCACGGAACGCAGATAGGCCTCCCTGACCGCTTCGGAACCGGTGAAACTCACCGATGCCACCGGCGTCTCCGCCTGCGCCGCCGCCAGATGCGCCGGGAGCAGCACCAGGATGCTGGTCAGCACTGCGGCGGCGGATATCCGTATACTAGTGTTGGTAACCATGGGGATAGGCATCTCTTGCCACGGTTCGGCTGAATCGCGCCGCCACCGCAGATCATCACGGGGATCCTGTTTTCGTCCGCGCCAAGGGCGGATCATACCGCAGCAGCAGGCCGGTTGGCAACTGCGGTCACCATCCCAGCGCGGAGCGCGATTCCCCCCGTATCAGGCTTATGGGAGTCGATCCTGGTTCCGGCGGTGCAACACGTCAAACTCGCGGCGCAGCTTGGGACCGCCCATGTCGTCATGGAGGTATTTCTGCTGGCGAATGACGCTGATG
>JAAEQG010000405.1 GCA_024231775.1 bacterium | reverse complement strand
TTGTGCTTTCTGTGCTTCTTGGCGGCTTCCGGAAAGAGAGAGGCTCGGCGTGGATCGCCGCGCGGACCATTCCGTCCCGGCTTCTCTGCGAACTCTGCGTTCGACCTCGTGCGAAACGCAGTCTGAGCTTGCCGATTGAAGTCCGCATCGAACTGATGGAGCCGCGGAGGCACACCGATCAACGCGGATTGGAGGACACCCCTATCCGTGTCCATCCGCGCTAATCTGCGGCTGGTCCTTCCCCTTGCGCCGGACGCCACATCTTGCTGACCCGCTTCGTCACGGTTGCGGTTTCTTCGACGTTGGCCGACGGATCACGCCAGCAGAAGGAACATGCCCAGAGCATAGACCACGGCGATCAGCACCGAGTCGATCCCGAAGCGGAAGAAACGGCGGCGGGTGCTGTAGGTGAGGCCGGCCATGGCGATGCCGGTCAAGACCAACGGCAGCAGACCGGCGATAGCGGCGGGGGGAAGGTCGAAGTCCGCGCCGTGCATCAGCAGGTCGTCTCCCCGGGCCACCGAGACGATCTTCAGGAATGGCACCACGAAGATGTTGAACATGTTGCTGCCGAAGATGTTGCCCAGGGCCAGGTTGATGTTCCCCAGCTTCACCGCGGAGTAGCTGGTGACAATCTCCGGCAGGGAAGTAGCCACCGCCAGAAACGCTGCGCCCACGAACGTGGCCCCCAGCTTCCGTCCGCCGATCAGGTCGATCGGATGATCCGAAAGCACGTCGCCCACCTGGGCCAGCCACCAGGCAGCGCCCACCAGGATCACGGACAGCACCGCGATCGCCACAAACACTCCGGCGGGCGGCATCACTCGCGCTGACGCTTCCTCCGCGGAACCGTTGCTGGGGGAGTCGAACCGCTGCACCAGAAACAGCCCGCCCGCATAAGTGAGGAGGATGATGGTCACGCAGCCCCATTCGACCGCCCGGGCCATGGAAGCGTTGCCGGAGAACTTCTCCACCAGCAACAGCGCGATCAGCGAAGTCGAGATCAGCACGGTGCTCAACGCACTCGTCAGCCGATGGGTCGCGTGTGCCCCCGATAGCACCGATCCGCCGCCGATTATGGCGTTGACCAGTACGATGATCATGATGTTGAAGCTGCAACTGCCGTAGATCGCCGCGAACGCCATCCCGGTGTTGTGGATCCATACCGCCGTGCAGCCGGCGACCACTTCGGGCAGGCTGGTTACTGTGGCCAGCAGCAGCATCCCCACCAGGGCGGATCCGAGCTTCAGGTCAGCTGCCAATCGATCCGCCAGGCGCGTCAGCCTAGCCCCCGCCGCGACCACGATCGCCCCGGCGAATACTATCTCCAGCAGCAACGCCCAGGTTGTGGGTGATCCGTCAGCAATCCATGAACTGAACACCAGCAAGCTCTCGCAAAGACTACCACGCAGCAGGAATCAACCGGCGGGGATTATAGTCACCGTCGGGGTGACGCACCAATTACAGGGTCATGCCAAGTTTGGAACCCGGAGAGGGTCCGTTGGCCTTCGTGAGCTTCCGTTCGCCATCGGCTGGACGGGGGCTACGTGGGTGTTCGTGTTTGCGTGTGTCTGGCGATCTCGGCTATGCTGGTTCGTCGACCACGCAGGGCTAGCGCCGGCGGGTGTGGTTGCAGAGGAGTAGCTGCTGCGTGTGTGGCGGTGAGCAGCCGAGACGCTGCAGGGGGGCGGACATCAAGACGCGAAGGAGAATCTGGGGCGGTCTCATGACGCTTCTTTCGGCGGGGCTGAGTGTGGAGTGCCGCCCAGTGGCTGAGGACGTCCCGCCGGCGTCCTCTCCGAATGTCGTGGTGATCGTGCTCGACACGTTGCGGGCCGATCATCTGGGCTGCTACGGATACACTCGGGACACGTCGCCGCGCATCGACGCATGGGCGAAGCGCTCCACGCTCTATCGCCGGGCCATCGCCACGGCACCGTGGACCGTGCCGACCCATGCCTCACTGTTTACCGGTCTGCATCCCTTCGAGCATGGAGCCCACACGTACATAGCGGACACTAACGGTGCGCCGGACGAGACGGTCAAGCCGCTTGGTGAGCACTACACGACCCTGGCAGAAGCGCTGCGAGCCGGAGGTTACCAGACCGCGGCTTTCGTGGCGAATGCGGGCTACCTCAGTCCCGCGTTCCAGATGGACCAGGGGTTTGATACCTATGTGGTGAAACAGGTCTGGTCGCCGGTGCTCAACCAGAGCATCTCTCAATGGCTCGAACAGACGCGGGATCGTCCGTTCTTCCTGTTCATCAACTACCTGGATACGCACGCGGCCTACAACACGGCATGGCGACCGGCGTTCCTGGAGAAGCCGCTTGTGCGGAACAAACGGCGCCTGTTCGCAGAATTCAGACAGCGGGTTCTCCCGGCGGGCGAGCCGGTTCCCCGTGACCTGGTCGAGCAGATGACGGACGTGTACGACACGGCGGTGGCGAACGTCGACGACTCGGTGGGAGCGTTGCTGAACAAGCTGGTAGCGCTGGGACTCCGAGACCATACGGTGGTGCTGCTGACATCGGACCACGGGGAGTATCGCGGGGAGCACCACCTGACCGGGCACTCCAAGGATGTCTACGAAGAGGCCCTGCGCGTGCCGCTGATCGTCCAAACTCCGGGCCAACGCAGGGGGGCGATCATCGACGCCCCGATCTCATCCGTGGACGTGCCGCGTCTGATCCTGTCACTGCTTCCGGACGAGGTTTCCGGCAAGCACCTCTCCAACTTCCCCTATGAGATAGGCAATCACCCCATCGTCAGCGAGAACTACTACGCCCGTCCCGCCGACCTGCAGAACCCGCAATGGGGTCATCGTTTCGACCGAGTGCGCACAGCGTTGTACGAGTGGCCTTTCAAGTACATTCGTTCGAGTGACGAGCGCGATGAACTGTACAATCTCGAGGAAGACGGTGCGGAGGCGAACAACCTGTTGGCTCGGGATCCTGAGACTGCCCGGCGCCTGGCGAATCAGTTGGAGGCGTTTCAATCCGCCAAGCGAAGGGCCGGGCACGGTGATCCGGCAACGACAGACCCGGTGATTCTCGACGACGAGCTGCGCGCTCGATTGCAGTCCCTGGGGTACGCTGCGGAGGGAGAAGACTAGCGGGTTGGCGGGCTGCACCTATTCTATTAGTCGCCCGTGTAGCCGAGCGACCGAAGGTGGTCCAGCGCCTCTTGGTCCGTACCCGCGCCGAAAGGACCGGCGACGAACGGATCGAGCTGTTCAAGTTCGGCTAGAAGGCGGGCCGCCTGCTCGGGCTCCTGGGCAAAGAGGTTGTTGGTTTCTCGGGGATCGTTGTCCAAATGGTAGAGTTCGCTCTTCTCCGGATGCAGCGGTCGATAGATCAGCTTCCACGACTTATCCATCATGCAGTGCAGCAGCTCATCGTCGGGGCGCTGTTGGAGCAGGTCTCTGGCGTTGAGGTCGTAGAGTACGAGTGCCTCCGCGTAGGCGGTCCGCGATGGCTCGGTGCGACCTTCGACCAGACCGCGCAAGCTCCGCCCGTCGGACCGCTCCGGTGGATTGACCTCCAGCGCCTCCAGGATGGTGGGCAGGATGTCGATGGTCCGGACCAGCTCGGGGATCACGCGTCCCTTCGGGCCACCGGGCAGGCGCATGACCAACGGCACCCGGATCTGTTCTTGGTAGAGGATGCGGTGGTACCAGTGGTCGTGGTCCCCGAGACCCTGGCCATGGTCCGCCACCACCACGATGACAGTGCTGTCATAGCGCTCCTGGTTCTTCAAGGCGTCCAACAAACGACCGAGCTGCTGATCGACATAGAAGACCTCGGCGTCGTACAGTCCACTGTATCTTGCCCAGTGACCGGCGGACGGCGGGGGAAGAAAGCGCTGGTTGACCTCGCGAGGAGGCCTCAGCGAAGCATCATGCGGATCCCAGTAGTGTACCCACAGACAGAACGGCTCTTTCGTCTCGCCCAGCCACTCCAGGGCACGATCTGTGGTCTGGTCCGATCGTCGCTGGCTGGCGGATGATTCCCAATCCCAGGCGCCGGTCTTCCTCTCGGTGAGAACGCCCTCCGGACGCCCGTCGAGTCCGTTGTCGAATTCATCGAACCCCGCGTCGAATCCGAAGAACTCCGACACCGGAAAAGCACTCAGGAACGCGGCGGTCTTGCTGCCCTGCGCCGCGAGAATCGTTGCCAACGTCGGCACTTCTCTCGGCAGGCGATACCCCTCGGCTGCGTACATAACTCGCACGCCGTGGTGCTGCGGCAGCAGGCCCGAGAAGATCGACGCATGTGACACCGGCGTGAGCGCTGCCTGGGAGATTGCGGTGTCGAAGCGGATGCCGTCGTCGGCGAGGGCATCCAGGTTGGGGCTGGTGCGCTTGTCGTACCCGTAGCAGCTCAGCCGATCTGCCCGAGTGGTGTCGTAGGTGATGACCAAGACATTGTGACGCGGCGGCGAGGGCGCAGGTTCAGCACGGCGCGAACAGCCGTTCTCACCTACGGCGATGACAAGCAAGCTGGCAGCAAGGAGGGCGGATTGACTCCGAGGGCACGCGCGAAGCTCGCACCTTAGCATCCTCAAACCTGTTTCCACCGCCCGTTCTCCCCAGTCCACTCGATGCAAGAATGCGGTCCGCCTCAGGTGCAGCTCCCGTATCGTACGGGACGTTCAAGAGGTAGTCCAATGTTCCAGGATCCTTGAGCGCGGGTCAACTGGAGGCCGGGCGCCATTGAACCGCTAGCCGCACCTCGCCGTCGCGGCGCCGGCGTCCATGACTCCAGCCCTTCGCCGCGGAGCGTACATTATCAGGGCGGCGATCATCAATCCGCCGGACAGGCACATCAGCAGCGTGCGCGTGGGGGCGGTGCAGAACAGACGATCGTAGTCGGTATCGGGGAGCCGGTCGGTCAACCACGCCACCGCGGCGGGGGGGGCGGCGGGGATCAGTTCGATAGGCGTTGCGTCCGCCGACGCTTCGGGAGGAACGGAGACCGGGACGGTGATCTCGTTGGGCACCTGGTAGCCTAACTCGCGCCGGGCGAGGCGGGCGATGGCTGCGGGGTCGTTCTGCAGCGCTGCCAGCCGTCGCTGTTGGTGGGCAAGTTCGGAGCGTGCCGCCACAAGCTCAGCCTGCTTAATCTGCTCGGCGTACGCCAACGCCTGGTATTCTCGCCACACCGGCAGCAGCACGCAGGGGGAGAACACGGCCATAGCCATGCTCACCAGCACCCAGAACATCAGACCGCCCCCCGGACGTCCCGGAGGCATGCTCGAGGGTGGACCGGCGGCGGGGGACTCGGGGACGTTCATTTATTCCAGTACCGGCCGCCGTAGACGGCGGTGTCGCCGAGGTAGTCTTCGATCTTCAGCAGGCGGTTATACTTGGCGATCCGATCCGAGCGACAGAGGCTGCCCGTCTTGATCTGCCCGGCGTTGGTAGCCACCGCGAGGTCGGCGATCGTGGTGTCCTCAGTCTCGCCGCTGCGATGGGAGATCACCGCGGTCCACCCGTTGCGCATGGCCATGTCGATCGCCGCCATCGTTTCGGTCATCGTCCCGATCTGGTTCACCTTGATCAGAATCGAGTTGGCGGACTTCTCCGCGATACCGCGGGCAAGCCGCTCCGTATTGGTCACGAACAGATCGTCACCGACGAGTTGCACCCGGTCACCCAGTTGGGCGTTCAGCTTGGCCCAACCCTCCCAGTCGTCCTCCGCCAAGCCGTCTTCCAGGCTGCGGATCGGATACTTCTCGCACCATCCGGTCCACAGGTCGATCATCTCCGCCGCGGGGGCTACCCGGTCCGGCGCAGACTTGAAGAAGCGGTACCCTCCGGAGTCCTTGTCGTACATCTCCGAGGTGGCAGGGTCCAGGGCGATGAAGATGTCCTTGCCGAGCTGGTAGCCCGCGGCTTTGACTGCCTCGGCGATAACCTCGAGGGCTTCATCATTGCTCTTGAGATTCGGGGCGAATCCGCCTTCGTCACCGACGGCGGTGTTGTAGCCCTTCTTGGAGAGTACCTTCTTGAGCGTGTGGAAAACCTCGGCGCCCATGCGCAGGGCTTCGGAGAAGGTCTCCGCCCCCCACGGTTGGATCATGAACTCCTGGAAGTCCACGTTGTTATCTGCGTGGCTGCCGCCGTTGAGGATGTTCATCATCGGTACGGGCAGAACGTGGGCCGATGCGCCGCCGAGGTAGCGGAACAGCGGCAGGTTAGAGGAGTTGGCTGCCGCCTTGGCGGTGGCCATCGACACGGAGAGGATCGCGTTGGCCCCCATTTGGCCCTTGTTGGGCGTTCCATCCACCTGGATCATAATGGCGTCGAGGGCCTCTTGATCGCGGGCGTCGAGCCCGAGCACGGCTTCGGTCAGATCTCCATTGACGTGCTCGACGGCGGTAAGTACGCCTTTGCCCATGTAGCGTTTGGCGTCGCCGTCGCGTAGTTCCACGGCTTCGTGCTCGCCGGTGGACGCTCCGGAGGGTACGGCTGCTTCGCCCACCGATCCGTCTTCCAGCATCACGGTCGTCGACAACGTCGGGTTGCCGCGCGAATCCAGAATCTCCAACGCTTCGACTTGTACAATGGTCGTGGGCATGGCTGTCTCCTGAGCTGGGCCGATTCTCTGCTCCTATCATCGGCATGAGCGTCCGCGACGCTCCACCACTAGGGGCACTATAGATGGGGCCGCAGGGGGGTCAAGGTGTGTTGAGCTGCCCGGGGGGTGGTTAGCCCCCGAACAGATGCTGAAGGTACGCGAAATCGCGGAGATCGATGTCGGCGTTTGCCTCCAGGTTGGCGGCGGAACAGTCGGGTGGGATTCCGCCCTCCGGCCCGGTCAGGCAAGCAGCGAAGATCTGATAGTCAATCAGGTCCACATCGCAGTCCGCGTCGAGGTCGCCGGGAGGCGGAGCGTCGACGGTCAGGGTAGCCTCGTCGCTGAAGGTGAGTCCGCAATCGTCGGTGACCCGGCAGCGATACAGTCCGGCGACGGTCGCGGTATAGCATGGGTCGGTTGCCCCGATCAGGCTGGAACCGCCGCGCTGCCACTGGTAGTGCAGATCGCCAATCCCGTCAGCCGTGACGCAGAACTCGTGCTCCTGGCCCGCGCAGATTGTGGTGTTCACCGGCTGATCGGATAGGACCGGTCCGTCGTTGACCACCAATTCCGCGTCTTCGCTGATCGTCGTGCCGCACGTCCCCCCCACGATGCATCTGTGGGGGCCTGCCACGGAAGCGAGGTAGCAGGAATCGGTGGCGCCGTCGATGTCCTCTTCGTCGCGTTGCCACTGATAGTCCAGCGTTCCAGTTCCGGTGGCCTGGACGCAGAACTCGTGGGTCTGACCGGCGCACACAGTGTCACCGAGCGGCTGACTGCTGATGGACGGAGCTTCGCCAACCGTCACGACCACCGGCGCGCATCCCGCACTTTCGCAGCCGTTGCTGGTGATGTGGGATTGTGTGAAGTAGGTCGTGGTGGCGGTCGGGCTGACGACCAAGGCGTTTCCACTGCCCAGTAGACTGCCCCCGCATTCGCTGGTGTACCAGTCGATCTGAGCACCTGGGACCGAGGCGGACAACTGGGCGCTTTGACCGGGACAGATTTCGGCGGGGTCAGCCTGGGCGTTGGGCGGGATGGCGGGCAACCCGCTGCGCCACTCGACGATTCTCTGGGCGGTTTCTCCGTCGTGCGTGGTGAACGTGCCCCCCGCGAACAGGCCTGCGCGCGGCCCCTGATGGGACACGGCGAGATCGTAGATGTATCCGTTCGGACCCGCTCCACCGGTGACCGCCGACCAGTCGCTTCCGTCCCACCTGGCTAGCTTGTTGGCGGGGTTGTTGAAGCTGCCGCCGGCGTAGAGGGCTTCGCCATTTCCGTCATCAAACGCCGCCAGGGCCCAGACGTAGTATGACACCCCGGCGTCCATGCCTGTACCGACCGCGGCCCAGGACGTCCCGTCCCAGCGCGCGATCTTGTTGGCGACCACCTCCGTGCCGTCGGTCTGGTACACGCGGGTGAACTCGCCGCCCACGTAGAGCCCGCCGTCCCACACCGCCATCGCCTCGACGTCGTTGTTGGTGCCCCGGCCGAGTGGTGTCAGGGTACTGCCGTTCCACTCGAAGACGTAATCGGCGCCTGGGTCCGCGCCCGCGTCGGTGAAGTAGCCGCCGACATAAAGCGATTCGCCGCCGCCGTCATCGTAGACAACCAGCGTCTCGACATAGTCCGAGCTGCCCATCGGATCGCCAGCCAGCGGAGCCCACGCCAGTCCATCCCAGCGGGCGATCTTGCGGGCGGTTGCGCCGCCGATCTCGTTGAGGTATCCGCCCGCGTATAAGTCACCTTGATAGAACACCAGCGCGCGGATGCCGGCGTTGTTCTGAACCATCCCGCCGCCGACATCGGACCAGGCGACGCCATCCCATTGGGCGATGCGCTTCGTTCCGGCGATGCCTCCCATGTTGCCAAACGCCCCGCCCACGTAGAGCACTCCGGCGTCGGACACCACCATCGCGTAGACCACCCCGCCGTTTTCCGCGCCGGTTCCCAGCGGGGACCAGGAGGATCCGTCCCACTTGGCGATGTTCTTGGCCGTCGCGCCGCCCGCGCTGCTGAACTGGCCTCCGGCGTACAGCGCCAGCCCCACCGGCGAAGTCTGGTTCGCGGCATACAGGCTCCACACGGTGGAACTAAGACCGGGATCGCTGACGGTCCGGTCCCAGGCGGGGTCGCACGGCTGAGCGCTGGCGGGCGAGCCGACGCCAGCCATCCAAAGGGCGATCACCGAGATGCTCCGATGTAGTGTACGCGTGCGCATGACCCCTCCTCTGGAAGATCCCGCCGGTCTTGGCAGGGATTCGTGAATGCACGTGAGACCTGCATTCTACAGTTTTGCGGGGTGAGACCCAAGAACTGTTCGGACGCTCTTGTGGGGCGTGCCTGATAAGGTCTGTAGGATCTGTGGAATGGCTGGTAATAGACGGCAGAGGATGGGTGTTGCGTGGCGGTGGTGGGCTTGGGGCCCCGGCGCGGTTATGCTGATACCCGGGCAGGAGGAACTCAGGATGAGTGTGGTTCTCAAAGCTGATCGAGTTCGCGTCGAGTTTGGGGCGCTGGTGGCGGTGCGCGATGTCAGCTTTGAGATGGCTGGGGGGGATCTGCTGGGACTGATCGGTCCCAACGGGGCGGGGAAGACTACGTTGCTCAGAGCCCTGGTGGGTTTGCAGGAGATGACCTCCGGATCGGCGGAGATTCTGGGCCACGACGTCTTCCAGGACTCCGATCCGGTGCGGGGGCAGGTCGGCTTTGCTCCGGACGCGCCGCCCGCGTATGAGGAGCTGACCGTCGAGGAGTTCCTCCGCTTCATCGCCGACACCCACAACATCGACGGCAGCGAAGCCGACGAGCGGATCGATTTCTGGCTGGAGCAGGTGTGGCTGGTGGAGAAACGTGGGGAGCGGATTAAGAACCTCTCCCGGGGGATGCGTCAGCGGATCACCATAGCCCAGACTCTGCTGCCCAGTCCGGCGGTGGTGCTGCTGGACGAACCCTCGGCGGGGCTGGACCCCGCCGGGAGGATTCAGCTTCGCCAGGTGATCGCCAGCTTGCGCGATCAGGGCAAGGCGGTCATCGTCTCGTCGCACATTCTGGCGGACCTCGAAGAGTACTGCACGCACATCGCCATTATCGAGCAGGGGCACCTCTTGCGGTACGCCCACGTGGGCGATCTGGGCGACGAAGACGCGAGCCGATGCGGATACCGCCTCACGGTTGCCGCGGACAACGACGTGTCTGAGGCGATCATGGCGTTGGAGGGGGTGGCTCATCTGGTCCGGGAGAATCACACCTACGTGTTCGAGTACGCCAAGGGCGAGCGCGAGTCTGCCGGGTTGCTGCGCATGCTGGTCGAGCGGGGCGTTCCGGTGTCGTCGTTCGCCTCCACGCGCGATTCGTTGGAAGACGTTTACCTCAAGACCGGGGTGAGGCAGGTGGACTGATGGCCTACGTTCCGCTGGGCAACCCGATCTGGTCGTGTCAGTACCGTCTCCACGGCGGTCACCGGATGTTCATCAAGGCTGGCGTGGTGGGGATCATCGCCGTGGGGGGGATCTTGCTCTATCACCGCACGGCGGGGAGAGGCAATGCCGTGGCGACCACGGCGACGCAGGCCCTGCGGTTGTTGGCTTGGGCTCAGGTTGCTCTGCTGCTTGTGGGGGGCAGCGTGGCGGTGACCAAGGGGCTGATGCGCGATTACACCACCAAGATGATCGAGATCCATCGCACTTCGCCAATGAGTTCGTTCACTGCCGTGTTGGGCTATCTGATCGGCGCCCCCATGCAGATTCTGCTGTTGTTCGGAGCGGGCGTGCTCCTGGGATGGGCGCTATCGTTCCTCTCGGGCGGTAATGCGGGCGCGTGGTTGGCGGGCAACTTCTTTCTACTGGTCGCCTCGGCGTCGGTCTGGAGCTTGGCAGTCTTTGCAGGGGTGGGGCAGGGCAAGCCGGGCAATGTCCTCCCGTTGATCATCATTGCCGGTTTCAGCTCCACGGTGGTGATGGGTCTTGCCCCGGGCCTGGGCCTGTTTGCCGGCATGTATGCGCTCGGGCGTTGTCAGCGGTACATGTTGGGCTTCCTTGGTTCCGGCGGTGGCTTCGGCGTAGCGCTGACGGCGTCAGTTGCGATGTTGAGTTTCTGGGGTGTCGCCGCGGCCCGGCGATATCGCAAGCCGCACCTACCGCCTCTGAGCACCTCAATGGCTTTGACGTTCGTTGCGCTGTGGATGGTCCTGTTCACCGTGGGGCTGAGCACTCATGTAGACCTCGTGCCCGGCGGATCGTGGATGCATGAGATGATGAGAGAGGCCCCCGACGTGGCCTTGATCGCCACGCTGCTCAGCCCGCTGTTGATCGCTCACCTGCCGGCGGCGGCTGCGGCGCGCATGCGTCGCCGACGCATTCTCGGCGCCACGCTCTACCAACCTAGTGATTATTGGTCGCCCGGGCTGGCAACCCGCATGTCCGTAGTCATCGTGCTATCCGCTTTGGCCTTGGTGTTCCATACCGGCGTACTCCCTGTGCAGATGGGCGATGCGTGGGAGGGCGAGCGGCCGTACTTTGAGTTCGGGGTGCTGGCCGCGACGACGGCCGCGCTGATCCTGGCGGTGTGGACGGTGACCGGACTGTTGCGGATGTCTCATTTTGCCCGGGGACGTTCGATAGCTGCGTCTGTTGCGGTCGTGCTGTTATGGTCCGTCCCGCCGGCGATCGACCATGTGCGCGCTGCGTTTGCCTACTCGAACGAGGTCCATGTCGAGCACTACAGTTTCCTGCTGGGCTCATCTCCGGTGCTAACCATCGTTGGCGCGTACCTGCTCCCGACCTACGTGCTTTGGCCCGGGCTACTCGTCCAGTTCGGCGTGGCAGTGGGCGCTACGTTGCTGGGGAGCTGGGCGGAGCGCATTCTGATCCGCAGGCGGGTCTTGTTGTTGGCGGAGGAAGCGCAACAAGACAGCGCAGCCGGTTCAATAGGCTTTGGCGATCAGGAGGTGGCGGCGAGCTGAGCGCCCCGCCGAGTCCCGCTGCCGCTTAACCAGTCTCCGATGATATCCAAGCGATGGTGTAGCAGGTGAGCGTGGTGGGTACGCTGTTGGCCGGCGCGGGCGATCGCCGCCCGCTCTTCAGGGTGGGCGAGGTAGTAGTTAATCTGGTCCACCAGCTCGCGCTCATTGCGGAAGACGGCGCATTCCTTGCCGATCTCGAAGAGTTCACCTAGCTCCGGCTGGTCATAGCTCAGCAAGAAGCCTCCGGCCCAGGTGATCTCGAAGGGACGGCGGTTCAGTCCGGTTTCGTTGTCGCCATTGATGACATTCAGGCAGATCGGGGTGGTGCGGATCATTCGGTAGTAGGTGGCGTTGTCGACTTCAGGCTCGACCGGCAGATCGTAGATCGTGCGCCAGCGCTGGTCGCGCACCAGCCGGAAGTCATCCCCCATCCTCCGCTTGAGAAAGACGACAAACCGATCGCGCAACCCCAGGTTCCTCCAGGCTGAGTAGAACATCTT
This sequence comes from bacterium, assembly GCA_024231775.1. Taxonomy (GTDB): domain Bacteria; phylum Planctomycetota; class Phycisphaerae; order UBA1845; family UBA1845; genus JAAEQG01. The sequence goes on along the minus strand of JAAEQG010000405.1, from coordinate 1,297 downwards.
CTGTTCGTAGTAGCGGCGGATGCACTCCGCTCTGGCGGTGAGATCGTCCGTCTCGGCGGGACACGGCCCCAAGGCGTAGGTGCGATAAGCGTCGAGGAACTGGGAAGCGGAACCGTCGGCAACCGCCGCCGCTGCCCACCCTCCGGAGACCTGGGTGCGAGTGTCCACCCCGTCGGGATGGGCAAAGTACAGCGACTGCTGACTGCCGGCGAAGAGCACCTGGGGACCACTGGGGTCCAGCTCGTCGGTTCGCACGTGGTCGGGGAAGTTCTCCGCAGCCAGGGGCAGGTACCGGCAGTTCGGTACGCCCATCCAGCGCATCTCTTCGAGGTGGCCTCGGGTGAAGATCGCTTTGTGCCACGTCGGGCTTTGCAGGGCTTGGTGAACGAGCACCGGGTCAATCCGGCGAAACAGAATCCGTAGCGTTTCGGCGAAGTGAGACACCAAGGGGACGTTCAACCGATGGTGCAGCAGGGCGTCCATCCCCGCGCTCCGCGGGTCGTCCACGAAAAGCATGCCCTCACCGTTGGGATCGAAGATGAAATCGAGCGGCTGGTCTTGCAGAAGCGCGAATACTCTTCGTCCGTGGCTGATGCGGTCGTCCAGCGTCTCCTGAAAGACTGTTGTCTCATTATGGCGTGGGAGAGGGATGACCTCGTGCCCGCCTCGGCGAGCGGCGTCGGCCCAGCCCGTTCTGTCGAAGATGGCGATACGCATGGGTTCCCATTGGCAAAGCGCCGCGGCGCGACCGTACATGCCTACCTTCCGGCTGCGCCGGGATGAAGGCATGCCACCCGTCGAGGGAATGCAGTTCTGTTTGCCATATCGGCGGGTTGGGCGGTGACGCTCCAAGGCAAGCGCGACGGGGGCAAGCGAGGCTGGGGCGTGACAGTATGGGCAGGCTTTTGAGCGTTCTGTCGCAGAGCGATTGTCCGCGCGCGATCATCGCCGCGTCTGGTCACCCCTCTTTGCCCTGAAAGGGCACTCTATGACAGCCCAGGGCAACGCCCTGGGGCGGGATTGCCCGACGCAACGTAAGCCCTGAAGGGGCGAAATAAGGCCATGCCGCCCTTTCAGGGCTTGTGTTTGTCTCGGTCACGAAGCCCCAGGGCGTTGCCCTGGGCTGACCTATGACGCCCCGTTGGGGCTTCTCGATGCGTTGGCAACATGGACGCGCTGTGGGCCGCATCAGCCCGCCTAAACCGTCATGGACCCCATCCCGACTCCCACGATTCCCCAGTTTCACGACCAGTCTCCAAGGGATCGAATTGTCTGACGACATCGGCGGGTCTGGGCT
>JAAEQG010000404.1 GCA_024231775.1 bacterium | reverse complement strand
TCCGGGATGGGTAGGCACTCGTCGGCTACAAAGGCCTCGCCGATGTCGATGTGGATCGGTGGCGTAGCCATAGTGAGCAACTCGATGTTCTCGGGCACTTCGAGCATTGGCGGCTGGGTGTCGGTTACGGCGACGGTGACGGTATCATTGTCCAGGACTCCCTGCCCATCGGTGACCACGAGGGTGATGTTGTGCTCACCGAAGCCAAGCTGTCCGGTTCCGATGGTCAGTGACGGTCCGGTTCCCCAGAGGTGCTGGGTCACCAGGCCAAGGTCTTCGTACCACGCGTAGCTGTTGTTGGACAGGGTCCCTTCGATGTCGAAGGAGTTGCCGGCGTGGAGGTAGATTGGTGAGGCGTTGGTCTCGTCGGAGCACTCGGCGGTACGGTCGCCCTCGTATTCAGCCACGGCCTTGGGCGCATAGTTGGTCACCTGCCCGACGAGGTTCAGGGTGATGTCGATGTCGAACTCCTCATCGTCCACCACAACCTTGCTCTTGAGATTCCCGCCGATGGTGAAGGTGTGGGTGAGCGGGTCGAGGTAGATGTCGGTCACCTTGGTGCTGTTGGCGGTGAACGCCGTGCGATCGCCGTCGATCTGGCAGCTCTCCGTGGTCCAGAACTCCGCGGCGGGGATCTGGTACCAGCCACATGGCGTCGCTACCGGAGCGGGGCTGTCCATGCATTTCGCGGCGGTAGGGGCGATCAGCGCGACCTTGATGTCCGTAATCTCCCCGATCTCCGTCTCGAACGATCCAACGTCGAGGACCATGCTGTCAATGTGCATCACCTGCATGCTGTGCAGGCCATCGGTCTCGTACTCGAAGAGCAACTCGCCGTTGATCGTGCTGTTGAAGCCGCTGCCCGCAACCGTACCACTGGCGGTGGAGGATGCGGAAAGGAAGGTAACCTCCGAACTGTGCTCGAACGTGGTGTCGGTATTACTGCAGAACGTACAGCCCGAGACTATGTCTCTGCAGTCCACCCGATCGGCCGCAGCCGTGCAAGTGGGTTGCTTACACCGGTCGTTGGGGTACGACTGGTCGCACCAGGAGCTGGCGCCTACCGCAGCGCTGTCCAGGAGCTGCTGCTTCTGCGCGGGCCAGCCTGCATAGCAACCGAACTGATGCAGCGTGGTCTTCAGCTTGCCCTTATTGCAGTCAACCGTTGACTTGGGCTTGACGAAGACCAGGTACATGGCCGGGTTACCCTTCGTGACGGCCGACCAGCCCGGATTCCCGTAGCTGTTGGTGGGTAGAGTCAGGACCGCGTCCTTTGCGGTTATGCCCTTGGCCCGGTAGACGTCGAGCGTGGGAAAAGTCGGCGTGGTGGACCCCTTGCCCATCATGATGAGAGGCAGCTGCTTGCTGAGCTTCTGGTATTTGGATGTGTCCAGGAGCCAGCCGGGCTTGGGATTCGCTCGCGAGTCGTACGCTACATAGATCCCGGCGACCTCTTCGTTCAGCTTCACGGACATGAAGCGGTCGCTGGGAGGGGTGACGTTCCAGTCGTTGCCCCCGGTCATGATCATCGTGGAGCCGGGCAACTCGTCCGGCCCCGGACCAGTCACGAAGACCGGTGGGTGCCAGTAGGCCTGATAGGCTCCGCTCTTCACTCCCCAGAAGTTCGACCGTTTCTTGTAGCTGGCGGGCTGGGTATAGGTTCCAAGGGGTTGAATCGTGAAGTTTGGTGGTGTCGCCGTCTTGGGACAGTCCCAAACCTCGACAAGGCAGCTGATCTGGTAGCCCTCCGGAGTGTCGAAATCGTGACTGCAACCCGCGGAGCCAACTATCACACCGAGGATCAGTATCCACAGTGAGTGGCGTCGAACTGGATCTCGTACTGTCTTCATCAGGCACCTTCCTTGCACAAGCGGTTTCCAGGACATGGCAAAGGTTGAGGCTCGCATTGCCGTGATCTGCGCTGCGGCTGACATACAAGGACAGCAGGGGAGTTGTGGTTGGGTCCTGCTGCGCCAGGGACACTTGGATGAGCCGCCGCGTCCAAGCTCAAGAGGGTTATCGGCCCATCCGTGGGTCGATCTTGCGAGTATGGGCGGGATCCGGTGATTGGAACGTGGGAGACCTACAGTGACACTTTAGCGGCTACGGCTGAGGCACAATCCGACAATCTTTCACTAACGATATCTGTTCACTGGGGTCAAATATAGTACAAAGAGAATCGAATCGACAACCGGTGGCGTGGGGATCACGTCGAGCTGGGCTGGGTCGCCTGAGTTGGTGAAGGTCCCGAGCGACGGTGTGTCCAAGGAGGTTTGGCCATGAAACGGTTCATTGCGACAGCATGTGGCGGTCTCTTGTTGGTCGTCCTGGTTGGTCTGCTGAGCGGGTGCGACGGGGGCGGTGTCTACGACATCGTCAACGGATCACTTCAGCTAGCGTTCGGTATTGTGGACGTAGCCACCTAGCCGTCCGGGTGAGCTGGTCGGCAGGCGGTTCGGGCAGAGTACAGCCGCCATCTGGCGGCGTGCGGAGGACTGGTCATGAAGAACAACCGAAGGACTCTGGGAGTGTACGTTGGGATGGTCGCCGCGTTGAGTTTGGTCGTCGGCTGTGACCATGGGCATCGGCGGGACTGCGGCTATCGAAGCGTGCGTTCGCACGGGGTGCGGCACGTTCGTTCGAGGCCGGTGCGCGTGGTCCACGAGCGGCATCATCCGCGTCAGCACAGCCGCCATGCTCACCAGCGCGTTGTGGTACACAAGACCGAGCGTCACCACCGCGCCCGTGGGCATCAGGAACACCGCACGTACGACCACGGGCAGCGCGGTTGTCGGTAATCCCACCTTGGCGATCTCCTGCGATCGGGCGCGTGCGTCTCCAGCCGTATGAGCCGCCTCCGAGGCTGGAGCGGTTTCAGCCATTCTGTAGCGTGTATCCGGGGCGACGAGAGTGTCGTCCGCGTACGCCTCATCACTTCGGGGAACGCCGAGACTTTCCTTCACCCCTCTGGGGGCTCTGCTCGGAAACGCTCGATTACCCAGGGCTCGCTTCGCTCACCCTGGGCTTTATTCCTACGCCCCGCTCCGGGGGTTGAAGCCTTCGGGGGCTTGAGCTTGCAGCATGGGCGCGCTTGGAGCCCGGGTATACGAAGCAGTGTCTGATGCCAGATCCGGTTCAATGGTGCCGATTGCCCGATTCCCGATCATCTTGTTTTTCGCGTTCGAATGGCCGCGCGGACCGAAGTCCGCGGCTGTGCGCCTGAGAGTGTACCTGTTCAGAGGGGTGCAAGTCCCCTCC
>JAAEQG010000403.1 GCA_024231775.1 bacterium | reverse complement strand
GGTGCTGGCGCGTCCCGAGGACGAGGCGCGCCTGGGAGAGATCGTCTTCCGCGAGACCACCACGCTGGGGATTAGATCCAGCGCAGCCCGGCGGATGAAACTGGACCGGCGCCACGATACCGTGGAGACGCCTTTCGGGCCGCTGCGAGTCAAGGTGGGGACGCGCGCTGGTGTGATCTACACCGCCTGCCCCGAACACGAGGATTGTCGGCAGGCGGCGGAGGCTCATGGGGTTCCGCTAAAGACGGTTGTGCAGGCTGCCCAGATGGTCTGGGAGCAGGCGCAGGGATCGGGGACCACCGGGTCAGGCTGACCGCAAACCTGGGATGCACTGCCATGGATGGCGCCGCAACATCTCTGCAGGATGCTACTTGGTCTCTGATTGCGACGGCTGGGCAGGGCGGGATCTCCAACAACCAGCTCCTGCTGATCATTGTCGCGGTGGGCGTGACGGTATCGATGATGGTCACCGCCCGGCGGCGCCGGTCGCGGGATGCGAACTCTCCCCGGGCCTACGCTCGGGAGCAACTCACTCGCCTGCGTGAGGAGGCTGGGATCAAGGACGATCTTGCCGCGGTTCTCGCTCAGGTTCAGGAAGTCACTCGCCAGTTCAGCGCCCAGTTGGACACCCGCTTCATGAAGCTGGAGCGGGCCATTCAGGACGCGGATACCCGCCTCGCCGAGTTCGCCCGGTTGGCTGAGGGCCCATGCGCCCCGTCTGTCGACGCGCCAGCCCAGCCGAACGAGCCCTCGCGTACGGATCTGCCCGACGATTCCGTCCGGGCCGCAGTCTGTCAACTCGCCGACGCCGGGCACAGCCCCCAGGAAATCTCCGCCCAGACCGGCCGATCCTTCGGGGAAATCGAGCTGGTTCTCGGGCTCCGACGCATGTCTGAGCGACCCGTTCTGGGCTGATGCAGCAGGGCAGCCGGGTTTATCGGGCGTTGGCATTGCATCGCACCGTCCGAGTCTTCGCGAACACGCAAGTAGTAGGTGGTCCGGGCGATTCCGTGAGCCTACAATTACTATTGCACGGTTCTAGGACTCATCGATCTCCTTTGGGCGATACGTGGTAAATGAGCCTATCCGTAACGCTGCTTAGCGGTCCCCGCCGGTCGGGAAAGAGCAAGGTCGCGGACCTCCTCGTGGAAGAGGTCTTCGACCGGCGCCCGCACTACGTCCGCCTCAGCGCGGTGAACGGAGGCAAGCGTCCCCCCGTAGAGGTGACACCTCCGGCGCACAGTTGCGGCGTAGCCACCGCCCAATGGTTCTGCTACGAATCCGAGCGCATCTTCGAGCTGCTGCCCACGTTGCTTGCCGCGATTCACAAGCGTGACCGGACCGGCCAGGTGATTATCGAGGCGGACGCCGATCCGGCGCTCCGCCATGCCTATCCCTACGACCGCCAGCTCTTCGTTATGCGGGCTCCCCAGGCGATGGGAGATGTGTTCAGGTCGTCGATCCAGGCGGCTCGGGCGTTGCAGGACGTGCTGGATGACACCGCAGAGTTCGCCGCGGAGGTCTTCGGGGTCGATCACGGCCAGGGCTACCTCGACGACGACACGCGGGAGGACCGCGACCTGCTCAGCAAGACGCAGATTCGGATGTTCCTGGACTCGCCTCTCGGCGACCAGTTGGCCACGCGCATTCAACTGCGACCGGAGTTCCACGGGGCTGCGGAGAGCGATCTGATTCTGGTCAATACGGCCACGGGCACGCCGTCCACGGTGGTCGGTCGGTGCTGTCGGCGCTTGGAGCAAATGCTGGCCAGCGTAAGCGGTTCCTCCGTCGCCGACCGGTCGGTCCTCCGCTGTGATCCCCAAGATCCGAGTGATCCCGGTCGTGATGATCTGGTGGAGACGCTGCGGACGCTGTGCCGGTAAGCACCCCCGTGGGCTATCCCTTGGGCGCATCTACCGGCAGGGCTGCCAGCGCCGGGGGGCCTACCTCGGCGGCGTCCAGATCGCGGTCCACGAAGGAGAGGGTCATCACGGTCATTTCATCCTCGACCCGGCTTTGCAGGGGGAACCCCAGCTTCTCGAACAGGCCCATCATCCGCGTGTTCTTGGGGAGGACCACGGCGCTGAAACCCTTCACGCCTCGCCGGCGGGCCACCCGGGCCATGTGCTCCATCAGCAAAGTGCCGATCCCCCGGCCCTGACACGCCGGACTGACCCCGAAAGCCAAGTCAGCGTATCCGGTGGCCCGATCGACGCGATAGCCCGCCATGGCGCAGATTTCCAGCGCGGCGGGGTCATTACCCAGGCAGGCGACAATGCCCATTTCGGCTTCGTAGTCCACGTTGCACAGGTTATGGATCTGGTGGCGCACGTCGTTACCCGAGGTGGGGTTGAGCGACCGGGGGACGGCGCCTAGTTCGAGGTCGTGAAACAGATCGCGAATCGGGGATTCGTCCGTGGGCCGGACGGCGCGCAGCAACACCTGGACGTTGGTGCGGTCGATTGTGCGGCGGGTAACGTCTTCGGGAAACTCGGGGATCTGTACGGGGATGTCCTTCTGGTCCCGGAAGATGTAGCGTCGTTGCTTGGCTTCGGCGAGCAGCCAGGGGCGAAACTTGGGGTGGGCGATCTGGATCAACGCCAGAGCGCGCTCGCGGACCTTCTTGCCATGCAGGTGGGCGACTCCGTACTCGGTGACGACATAGTGGACATCGCCGCGGGTGGTAACGACGCCCGCCCCCTCGGTCAGTGCGGGGACGATGCGGGAGACCGTCTCGCCTTGGGCGGTGGAAGGCAGGGCGATGATCGGTTTGCCGCCCTTGCTTCGGGCAGCGCCGCGGATGAAGTCCACCTGTCCTCCGATTCCGCTGTAGAACTTAGCCCCGATCGAGTCCGAGCAAACCTGGCCGGTGAGATCGACCTCCAGGGTGGTGTTGATGGCCACCATCTTCTCGTTCTGAGCGATGACGAACGGATCATTCGTATAGTCGCAGGGGTGAAACTCCACCGCGGCGTTGTCGGCGACGAAATCGTAGAGCTTTCGGGTGCCCATGACGAAGCTGACCACCGCTTTTCCGCGATGGAGGGTCTTGCGACGGTTGTTGATGATCCCCTTCTCGATGAGCTCGATCGCGCCGTCGCTGAACATCTCGGTGTGTATGCCCAGATCCTTCTTGTCGCCCAGGAACTCCAGGACGGCATCGGGGATAGCTCCGATGCCCATCTGGAGGGTCGAGCCGTCCTCGATCAGCTCGGCGACATGGCGTCCGATTCGTCGAGCGTCCTCGCCTCCGCTCCGGGTAGGCATCTCGTGCAGCGGGCGGTCGGTCTCGATCATCACCTCGATGCGGTCGGCGTGGACGAAGGTATCACCGTGGGTCCGCGGCATCTGGTTGTTGACTTCGGCGATCAATACTTTGCAGGCGGCGATCCCGGCACGGCTGACCCCCACGTCGACGCCCAGGCTGCAGAACCCGTGGCGATCCGGCGGGCTCACCTGGACCAGGGCGACGTCGACCGGGATGCGCCCACTGCGCAACATGCCCGGGATTTCCGAGAGGAAGATGGGGGTGTAGTCGGCGTATCCGTCCTGGACCGCCTTGCGGGTGTTCCCCCCGATGAACAGGGCATTGTGCCGGAACACGGTGGCGAGATCGGGGTGAACATGAGGCGCGTCGCCCAAGGTGAGGATGTGCACAACCTCATGGTCGAGCAGTTGATCCCGATGCTCCGTCAGCCCCACCAGGAGCGGGGTCGGTGCAGCGGCTCCGGAACCCACGAAGATGTGGTCCCCGCTCTTGATGAGCGAGATGGCGGCTTGCATGTCCTTGATCTTGTGGCCCCATCGGGTACGCCAGTCGTCTGCCATGAGCGGTTCCTTAGCTGGGTTTGGCTCGCCGTCTGCAGAGTCCGGCGAACTCGTTTCTGAGGTCTGCTCCCTCCCTGTTGCTTTCGGCAATGGGCGTGCCACAAGATGAGTGCGTCCTTTCTGTGGACGGTGCGCGGAGCTTGTGGAAAAACTCGCACTATCTGAGACAATTCCGGATGCGGCGACGGTGGCGAAACCGTGGTGCGTCGCCGGTCTCCCGGGGGATGCGGCGGCTGCGGGGCGACCTGAAGGCTCTCGCTGAGTTTGGAGATCCGCATGGACGAATCTGCGTACGAAGCGCTGAAGCGCTATGTCGAGTTTGGCGACGCGGACCTCGCTCACCTGCGAAGTGTGGGTGAGGTCCTCGATCCGGTGCTCGACCCACTGGTGGAGCGATTCTGCGCGCGCGTAGAGACCGACGCAGCCACCGCCGCCATTCTGGAGCGCAGCGGCAAGCAACTGGTCAGCGTCAGACAGACGTTGCGGAGTTGGCTGACCGACGTCTTGACCAGTGCTCACGACGCTGCCCACCTCGAGCGCACCTCGCGGATCATCCACACGCACGTGCGCGTGCGCCTGGGTCCGCAGTATATGATTGCCGCGATGAACGGCGTTCGGGCGGAGCTGATCGAGGCAGTGCTGGAGTTTTGCCCGGGGCGCTCCAAGGCGGTGGTTCGGGCACTAAACAAAGCGCTGGATTTGGAGCTGGCGGTCATGGTTGATGCCTACCGTGAAGCCCACGCCACGCAGGTTCGTCATACTGAGCGCCAGCGGATGCAGCGTCGTCTGGAGGAGGTGTCGCACTTGGCCAACGTGGGCGAGCTTGCCGCCTCCCTGGCCCACGAGATCAAGAATCCCCTGGCGGGAATCAGCGGCGCGATCCAGGTCATTCGGACGGCGCTGGAACCGGACGATCCCCGACGGGAGATCATCGCGGAGATCCTCTCGCAGATCGATCGACTCGATCGCACGGTCCGCGACCTTCTGGTTTACGCCCGTCCCAAACCACCCGCACGTACCGAGCAGAATCTGGGAAAGGTGGTGCAGCGTACGGTGAAGTTTCTGCGCCAGGAACCGGCGCTAGCTCACCTGCTGATTCGCTTTCAGGGCCTGGACAACGCAGAGTCCGTGCTGATCGACGAGGCCCAGATCGAGCAGGTGCTCAGCAATCTGGTACTCAACGCCGCCCACGCCTGCCGCGAGGGTGGCGAAGTGACCATCGCCCTTTCCTCCATCGAAGACGGCGCCCGAATCGAAGTGATCGACACCGGGCGGGGAATGACCCGGGACTCGCTGGAACGGGCCTTCGAGCCGTTCTTCACCACCAAGGCGCGGGGTACCGGGCTGGGCCTGGCGATCTGTAAGCGGATCGTGGAGGCTCATCAGGGAGAAATGACGCTGGAGAGCACCGAAGGCCAGGGGACGCGCGTTCGCGTCGAATTGCCCAGGTAAGGTATCCTGGGGTGGAATCCGGCAGGGCGTCCTTTGCGGACCGTCCTCGAATCCGGTAAGTATGCCCGGCGAAGAAGTGGAGACGGTATGAGTAAGACCCGAGTATTGGTCATCGAAGACGAGAAGCTGATCCGTTGGTCGCTGCGCCAGCGGTTCGTGGACGAGGGGTACATCGCTGATGAGGCGGAGACCGGCGGTGCGGGTCTGCGCAAGCTGCGGGATGCGTCTTATGATCTGATCACCCTGGACTACAAGCTCCCGGACATGACCGGGCTCGACGTGCTGCGCGAGGTCCGCAAGATCGACCAGGATATCGTCGTGGTGATGCTCACCGCCTACAGCAACGTCGAGGACGCGGTCACCGCCATGCGCCTGGGGGCGTTCGACTACGTCAGCAAGCCGTTCAAGATGGACGAGCTGATGCTGACCATCGAGCACGGGCTGGAGACCACGCTGCTCAAGCGGCAGGTGCGCGACTTCCGCGCTCAGATGAAATCCCGTTTCGGAATCGAGGGGATCATCGGGGCGTGTCCGCTGATGCTCGAGCTGTTCGCCACCGTTCGGGACGTAGCCGCCAGCGGAGCTTCCACGATCTTCCTCACCGGCGAAAGCGGTACCGGAAAGGACCTGATCGCCAAGACCATCCACTACAACTCGGACCGGGCGGACCATCCGTTCATGAACATCACCTGTACAGCCATGGCGGAGACCCTGCTGGAGAGCGAGCTGTTTGGCTATGAGCGGGGGGCGTTCACCGATGCGAAGGCGCTGAAGAAGGGCCTACTCGAGGTGGCCCACGGCGGCACGGTGTTCCTGGACGAAGTGGGCGATATGCCCATCGTTCTTCAAGCCAAGCTGCTTCGCTTTCTGGAGGAGCGCATGTTCCGCCGGGTGGGCGGGGTCCACGACATCGAGGTCGACGTGCGGGTCATCGCCGCCACGAATCGGG
>JAAEQG010000402.1 GCA_024231775.1 bacterium | reverse complement strand
GTCTCACCCAAGGAGCTTCCAGGCTAGAGTTCCGTCACGCGTCCTTTGATGGCGTGTCCTGAACCGAGCCGCGACCGTCAGGGAGCGGACGAAGCCGGGCTTCGGGTCAACCGGAGAACGGCGTCAAAGCCCCCGGAGGGGGCGCTACTGAGGTAGCCAGGGGCGCCAGCCCCTGGGATGAGTGGCAACGCAGCCACCAGCCCCTGTTAAGGGGCGTAACTACTGCGGCGGGTGGCATGGGCAAACTTGTTTGCCCGTGTGTCCTCGGCGCGCTGCACGGGTAAGCAGAGCTTACCCATGGCACCCAACGAACCGAGTGGATCACGAGGTTCAAACGTGATGCCTATCACCCATACCACGCAACACCGGTTGCGGACCGTCTATCGAACCGGCCGGGGTAGGCGCGAGAACTAACTGGAAAGCGGTTGACCCACCTACCCGCGCAGTACCAGCCCGCACTTCTGGAGGTGTGCTCCAAACGCCTGACGGAAGTCGTTAAGATCGTCGTCGATCAGCGTGCGCGTCGCATCGCCGATGCGCGTGCGGAAGGTGAGGCTTCGCTGGCCGGCGGGGATCGACTTGCCCTCGTAGCTGCCCACGTAGGTCACGTTGACCAACAGGGGGTGCTTGAAGTCCGCCACCTTGCCCGCGACCGAAACGTAATCCCGGCTGGCGTCGGTCAATGCGGAGAAGTCCAAATCGATCTGCGGGTGCGTGGGGATCGGTTCCAGCTTCCGCGTCTCCGGGCGGGGAACGGCGATGTGGTCGATGCGCAGCTCCGCCCAGACAATCGACCAGGCCTTCAGATGTTCGTCGATCCGATTGCGCAGCTCGAGCGGAAGCACTCCCACCGTGCCGATACCGACGTCGCCGACCCGCACCTCCGCCGATTTGTGCACGTGCTCCCACAGAAGCCGGTCAGTCCCGTCGACTCTACTGAACGTCGCCGTCCGCCCGAACACCTGTCCTGCCCAGGTCTCCAGGTCGCCCTTCATCCGCAGGAGCAGCCCGTCCTCGGCGTCACGCTTGCGCTGGGCGGAGATCAGCCCCACGTGGCGGTGTTCCGCGTCGGCGGTCGTGCCCGCAGGGAACACACTGCCGAGTTCGATCAGGCGAAAGGCGTCCCAGTGATGACGGTTGAGATCCGTCGCTTCGAGCATCCCGGGCATGAGCTGGTGGCGCAAGCTGTGCTCCTGCGCCGTGATCGGATTGCGCACCTCGATGCCCGGCACCGGCGAGTATCCCAGCTTGGCCAACCAGGCGTCGTTGTACCAGAGGTACCGGTGGATCTCGTTGTAGCCCAGGTTCATGCAGAACTCGCGCAGGGTGTTCTGTTCCACCTCGTGTTGAGCGTTGGGGTCGAAGCAGCGCACCGTAGCCCGCGGCAGACACGAGTCGATGTTGTCGTACCCGACGCAACGGGCGACCTCTTCGATGATGTCCGCTTCCATCGCGACGTCCTTGGTGGCTCGCCACGAAGGCACCTGGATGGTCATCCGCTCGCCCTGATCGTTAACCCCGAAGCCCAGCGGCGTGAGGATCGCGGCGAT
>JAAEQG010000401.1 GCA_024231775.1 bacterium | reverse complement strand
TGCCCAGAGTGCTCGTATGCTGCTTTCAAGGAGATCTACCCGGACGGCATCGAGGGCGGATAGCACTGCAACCGCGTAAACAAAAACCCCGGCAGGGGGACAATGATCCCTCTCCAGGGAGCATCGTCTGTCCTCCTGCCCCAAACAACAGGAGAACAGACATTGGACACAATCAAAGGTGTAATCAACCGAGTCGTCTTTCGGAACGACGACAACGGCTACACGGTAGTCAGCCTCTTTATCGAAACGATGGGAGGTTGGGACACTACTGCCGTCGGCGTCTTTCCAGAAGTGCACCCGGAGATGCGCGTCCGCCTGACCGGCGAATGGACGAAACATCCCAAGTTCGGGAAGCAGTTCAAAGTGCAGGAAGCGTCAATCATCTTGCCGACGACCGAAGAAGGGATCGAAGCCTACCTGGCATCAGGCCTGATCCGGGACGTCGGGCCGGTGTCCGCGCGTCTCATCGTCGAGGTGTTCGGCGCCGACACGCTCCGCATTCTCGACGAGGAACCGGAGCGGCTCCGCGAGGTAAAGGGCATTGGCCCCACCCGCGCCGCGAACGTCGTCGAGTCGTGGCAAGAACACCGGAACATCAGCGAGCTGATGATGTTCCTCCAGGGGCACGGCATCACGACCGGCCTGGCCATCAAAATCTACAAGACCTACGGCGCTAATGCTGTGCAGGTGGTGCAGCAGAACCCGTACCGCCTGACCGAGATCGCCGGTGTGGGCTTCATCAAGGCCGATCACGCAGCACGGGCGATGGGATTTGCCCACGATGCGCCGGAGCGCGTGCGGGCCGGCGTGCTCTACACGCTGCGGGAACAGTCCTCAAGGGCTGGGCACGTGTTCACGCCGCAGCCGGAACTGGTCGCAAAGGCAGCGGCGTTACTGGGCGTCGCCTCCGCCCTGGTGGAGAACGAGATCAGCTTTCTGGAACGAAGCGAGAAGAAGATAGTGGTAGACGGTAGTGACGTCTACCTGAAACCGTACCATGAGGCCGAGATGAGCGTGGCTGGACGCATCCGCCTGCTGACGGTGACGGGCAGCCCGATCCGCGACGAGATCACGAACAACGTGCTGGCCAAGGCTGTACAGGGGCTCTCGATCACGCTCTCGCCGGAACAAAGGATGGCGGTGGAGACGACGCTCACCAACAAGGTGACCGTCCTCACGGGTGGGCCTGGCACCGGCAAGACGACGGTGGCGCAGGCCATCATCCAGGCGCTGGACGCGATCGGGCGCCGGTATGCTCTCTGCGCCCCCACCGGGCGGGCTGCCAAGCGGCTCACGGAGGCCACGGGACGGGAGGCGCTGACGATCCACCGGCTGTTGGAGTACAATCCGCGGGAAGAGGAGCGGTTTGGGCA
>JAAEQG010000400.1 GCA_024231775.1 bacterium | reverse complement strand
GGCTTGGTCCCCGCTTTTTTCATCGCTGCCGCCAGATATTCGATCACAGAGAAGGGATTAGCATACACCCGGTCGGGAAAGTTCATCGAGCCGCTGGTCAGCGAGGCCATCTCTGGGCGGATACGGCGCACCGCCTCCGCCCGCGCGCTGGGGTCCATACCGGCCCGCCCGCCGGTGGAAATCTGCACTATGAGGTCGGTGCGCTCGGTGACCAGTTGATGGATACGGGCGAACACCCCCGGGTCCAACGTCGGCTGCCCTGCCGCGTCGCGGGCGTGAACGTGGATCAGGCTGGCCCCCGCCTCGCGGCAGCGGATGGCCGTCTCTGCGATCTCGCCGGGCGTGATTGGCAGGTGGGGGTTCATCTCTTTGGTTGGCACGTTGCCCGTGGGGGCGACGGTTATGATCAATTTGTCCATAGTTGTGCCCTCGTGACGCGAAATGAAAGAGGATTAGTTTTTCCAGTTCCCTGCCGGGGAGCAAGCAGTTCCCTGCCGGGGAACAAATAGCTCCCTGCCGGGAAATAGATCATTCCATAGCGAGAATCAGGTAGCCGCTTGGCAAGTTGGCAACTTGCCCTACGTGTCAGTCCAGCAGGATCACGCGCACGCGTGTGCCGGATGGAGCGTGGGTCCATTCCTCCGGCAGGATGGCGAATCCATTCGCCTTGACCATCGAACTCAGGATGCCCGACCCCTGCCCGCCGGTGAGAT
>JAAEQG010000399.1 GCA_024231775.1 bacterium | reverse complement strand
TCGCCCTGCCGTATGCCGCCCCTCTCGGGGCTTTGAAATTTCGGGGGGGGGGGGGGGGGGCCTCATTCCTGGGGTTCGCAGACTCCCCCCAGGCTATCTCATGCCGCCCCCAGACGGGCCCAGATCTCGCTACGGCAAGGTCCGAGCCTCCGTTCCCCAGCCCGGGTCAAGGCTGCGTAGGGCAAGAAAACACCAACGTATCGAGCTCAGGCCACCATACGCCCCCGAAAAACGCCTCCTCTCAGCGCATGGCTTGGCCTAACCTGCTTAAAACAAAGGAGATAGGGACTGTTCCAAAAGAGCCGCCCCCGATTGATTCATGACCTGGTCGCCGGTCAGGCCTCCTCCTCAAGGCCCGAAATGGAACATGTTGGCCCGCGGGTCGAAGGCGAAACGGATTCGATCCAGGAACCCCATGTAACCCACGAAGTTGCCACCCGGCCAATCAGGAGATATGAAAAGTGTCGTGTCGACGTCGAGTTCCTTTCCCTTGTCCGCGGTCAGCTTGACAGCGCCCAGATAGAGACGCCCTGAGTAGCGGCCCAGCCGCGAATCCAGCACGACCGGCCGGGCAACTCCTCGAGATTGGTCTTGAACGACAGCGGCAACCTTCGGTTCGAGAATGCACCACGGGGCTCCGGTATCGACCATCGCCGTGACTTCAACCCCGATACCACCCGGTTCGATGCGAATATAGATTCGTGGCTCGGCGGGCGTCGTCCCCGGGGCGGGCGTATCGTAATACCTGGCGGCGCCGGTGGCGAACGGTTCCCGGTCAGAAGTGAGCAGGGTGGCCGGCTCAGTCAACGCGATGTACCAGGGGTTTTTCGCTGGCCGCAGTTCGACGCAAACGCTGTCTGGGAGCGGTTCTGGGGCCGTTGTCCGATCTGAGTCCATCGAACGGGGGTTTGCCGTTCAGTGACCGCGCGCGGACTTCCCGCAGAACGACGTCGAAATCCTCATCCTCGGCGATCAATTCCTCACCCAGGAGGGCGACCCACCGGCCGCGGTAAGTCCCACTATTGCGCCGAAGCCAATCGAACTCCCGGGCTCTGTCCGATCCGCTGGCCGGAGTCGAAGCGATCCGGCGGGGATTGAGGACACAGGAGCAGAAGCGCCTCGCGCACGACCTCCTTCGGCGTCCTGAGCCGCCCACGAGTCAGCTGCTCGTCGATCAGCTGTTCCAGGTCCGGGGTCAGAGCGAGATCCATAGCGAGGAGTCCTCCGTCCGAACCATGATACCACGAGCGGCGTACGGGCGCGCCCAGGGCTTGATCGGCTACTCGATAAAGGCCCGAATGTCGTCGGCCACGCGCTGCGGCTGTTCCCACTGCGTGTTGTGGCCGGCCCCGTCATAGGGAATGAAGACGGCGTCCGGGAAGGCCAGCTTGAGGGCGTCCTGGTCGGCCTCGCTGAAAAG
The DNA here is from genome assembly GCA_024231775.1 of bacterium. Lineage (GTDB taxonomy): Bacteria > Planctomycetota > Phycisphaerae > UBA1845 > UBA1845 > JAAEQG01. Next base: position 604 of record JAAEQG010000399.1, on the reverse strand, counting down.
CCCGTCCTGGGTGCCCCAGATGATCAGGGTGGGCGCGGTGACGTCGGTGAGAAAGGCGGTGTGGTCGTCGGTCAGAAGGGCGCGCAGCGCCGCCTTCCAGACCCGGGCCGGCACCTTGCCGGTCTCCTCCAAGACCTTCTCGAAGAACTCCGGGTCGACCGGGTTGGGGCCGGTCTGCCAGTCGCGGATGAATTCCGGATCGATAGGGTCCTGAAAATCCGGCAGACCGACGATCTCGTCCCAGAGGAAGGTGACCACCTCGTGTCGGACCAACGTCGGAGCCGAGGCCACCAGCACCAGGTGGCTCACCCGATTCGGGTAGGCCGAGGCGACCTGGTGGGCGATGAACGAGCCCATCGAGTGGCCCACCAGGACCGCCCGCTGGATGCGGCGCTTGTTCATGAACGCGATGACGTCCTCGGCGTACTGAGAGATGGAATAGCCGTAGAGGGGCCGGTCCGAGTCGCCGTGGCCCCGCTGGTCCGGGACGTAGGTGCGGTAGGTGTCGGAAAGCCACGGGGTGGTCGAGGACCAGGAGTGGCTGGAGTCGGTATAACCGTGCAGGAAGATGATCGGAATCCCATCCCTGGGACCGTCCACCACG
>JAAEQG010000398.1 GCA_024231775.1 bacterium | reverse complement strand
CAGCGACCGTGCTCGTTCGCGTGCCGCCTTCATCGGCGGTAGCGCCCAGCGTCACCTCGCGGATGCTGCCCATCCACTTTTCCTTGGCAAAATCCAGGCTCTCTCCGTCCGCACTCCACGGCGGAACAACCACTCGTTCCAGCTTTACTTTTTCTTCGACCACCACCGCTTCAGCAACCGGCGGCGCTGCGGCCACGGGGGCTGCCGGAGCAACCGGTGGAGTCCCACCCAACTCGACCAACGCAGCTTCTAACGCGCGGCGGATGCTGCCCAGCACGATATCAGACGTGGCCTGAACGATGGCCGCAGTGCTGGCGTCCGCCGGCAACTGCGGTATAGCAACAGGAACAGGCGCTGCCGCGACCGGCTCCGGCGCAGGAGCGACCTCTACAACCGGCTCCGGCTCCTTCACTGCCTCAACCTTGGGCGCTTCGGCCTTTGGTTTTTCCGCCACAGGCGCGGCCGCCTCTACCTCTTCCTCAACCTCTTCCTCGACCTCTCCCGAAGCCGCCTGCATCACACCCATCTCTAGCACCGGGTGCTTGACCTCTTCGACCCAATCGACCAACTCGTCCACCGCCGTGACCTTGCGTTCGTCGGCGATGAGATCGATCAAATTGGGGATGCCCTCGCGCTCCGCTACGGCTGCAAACTCGGCCGCCATCGAGTCCTTGAGGAAACTCGACATCCAGACGACGCGCTTGAAACCACCGTCGGCGGAGATGAACTTGGGGCTGGTGAGGTAAAACTTGCCGATGCCCATCACGCCGGGAGTCTGCAAGCCGCCACCGGCCATACCGGCCAGCGTGGAAAAGGTCATACCCGCGGGCGTCATGCTCGGATCCTCACGGCTGACGACCATCACGCCTTCTGTCTCGGGCAAGTACATGACGATGCACTCGAAACAACCGCAAGCCGTCATCGGGCTTTCCATGATCGAATACAGGGCCACATCGGTGACGGTTCCCTGCGAATTCTTGACCGCGTTCTCGTTCGTCCCGGTCCAGTAACCCTTGACCGGGTCGATCACTTTGCCCTTTTGAACCGGCTGGTTGGGGCCGGTGGGATTGATCTGGTTGGACGCTTTACAGTCCAGCCAGTTATAAGCGCCGCACAGGCCCAAACGCTGCGGGCTGACGATGCAGACGT
>JAAEQG010000397.1 GCA_024231775.1 bacterium | reverse complement strand
TGATCGAAGGTGAAATCCTTTGCCAGAACGGGGACCATCTCGGGACGGGTCGACCAGCGGGTCAACGAGATCAGCGATCCGGCGATCACCACCACGCACAGACCGATGGCGAGTTTCTGCGATGTGTCCAGAAGGCGGTAACGCTCCGCGATCTGTTGAATCATGCCCTTCAAGGATTCCATAGCCGCCTCGTGTCAGGTCAACCAGTGCATCAGACCCGTATCTGGGAAATCTCTTGATACGCGTCGAGCAGCTTGTTGCGGATCTCCATCAGCAGATCAAAGGCCACCTCCGCCTTGTTCACCGCGGCGAACACTTCCGCCACGTTGTCCGTATCGCCGCGGTAGAGCGCCTGCACCCCGTGGTCCGCCTCCTTCTGTAGACGGCTAACTTCGTCGAGACTGTCCAGGAGAATCTGCTTGAAGTCTTTTCCCCCCGATGCCTGCTCGGTCCCGGAAGCCCCGGCGACCGGGCTGATCTGCTCGGGACCACCCAAGCCGCTGATGGGATTAACCATGGCTGACCTCACTCTCGGATTCGCCGTACGGATTCATTCACCCACTCCGATCAGGCCAGCAACCTCAACGTGGCGGCGCTAAGCCTCTTGGACGTCTCGATCACGGTCACGTTGGCTTCGTATACCCGGGCAGCCTCCATCGCGTTGACCATCTCAGTGCTGTAATCCACGTTGGGCATACGCACGTACCCGGCGTCCGGCCCCGTCTTCATCGCGTCAGGGTGCCCCGGATCATGCACCAACCGAAAAGGACTCGGGTCGGGCACCACCGCCGTAACATGCACTCCCGGCGCGCTTGGCCCGGCTGCGGGATTGCCCGAAGCCATCAAAGCCACCCGCCGGCGAAACGGAACCGGATTGCCTTCCGCATCTCGCGTGGTGTGCATCCCCGCAACGTTACCCGCGATGGTGTCCAGGTTGACCCGCTGGGCCACCAAAGCCGACGTACTGATTTCGAGAGCACCGAACATCACTTCCGCCTTTATCTGGGCCTACCGAACCCTCTCTTCAAACCTCGCCTACACCCGACCTCGGATCGCCTTGCGCACCGCTCCGATTCGGCCCTGAAGCAGCGTCGAGGTCATCTGGTGCATCAGCGTGTTCTCCGCCAGATCGGACATCTCGCGCTCGAGCGAGATGTTCGTACCGTCATGGAACAGGATGTTGTCCACCGGACTCACTGAGGGCGTGATCTTCAGCGCTCCGGTCTCGTCCGTGTGAAACTCATCCCCCTCGATCGCGAACGGCTGGGACGAATCCTTGGCCCGCCGGTCGAACGCCTCCCCCAAGGCCCGCTGAAACGCCTGTGTATCCAGTTGCTTGGCCTTGTACCCGGGCGTATTGAGGTTGGCGATGTTCTCGGCGATCACCTTGTGCCTGGCTTGTGTGTACGCCATCGACGTAACCAAAGCCGGCGTCGAACCTCGATTGAGCAGATTCTCGAAGAACATCCCTACCTCTTCGCGGAAACCCATCCGCCTACCGGCACAACCAAGCCCTCGACACGTTGCCCAAGCAACGGGCGCGGACGCTCCGCGGTCTTCCCGTCACGAGCACACCCCGTACCACACGTCTCCTCTGGCCGCCGGAGGCTGATAAGCCCGATCCGGACCCCAGCCGCTTCGGCAGATCTTGCCGAATGGCGCAATTCCCGCCGATCGGACGGTCGCCCTCGGGGTGCGCCCGGGCAGAACCTCGGCGGACTATCCCACATGAGCGACCGCCTTGACCGCCTGACTCTTGGCCTGAGCCGCCGCCTCCTCACGCCACTGCTTGAGCTTCATCCCCAGCGTGCGCACGCCCATCCCCAACGTCTTCGCCGTCTTCTCCCGATGCCCGCTGAACTGGGTGAGCGTCCGCTCGATCAGTTGTCGCTCCATGTCTTCGAGCATGCGGCCGGGCCGGAGACGAGAGAAAGTCTCCGTCGGCGCGACCGCGCTCTGGATCCACCCCTCGATCGTCTCGCTGTTGATCTGCCCATCAGTCACCAGAGCAGCGCAGCGTTCACAGAGATTCTGCAACTCGCGTACGTTTCCAGGCCATGGGTAGCCGGTAAGCACACGCAGGGCCTCGCCCGTCACCTTCAGCACAGGACGACCCAGTCGCTGGGCGATTCGGTCCAGGAAGTGGCGAAACAAGACCGGAATGTCTTCAGGACGATCGCGCAACGGCGCCAGCTTGAGCGGAAGCACGTTCAGACGGTAGTAGAGGTCCGCACGAAACCGCTTCTTACTCACCCACGCCTCGAGATCGCGGTTGCTGGTCGCGATGACCCGGACATCCGCCCGACGGGTGACGCTGCACCCCACCCGCTCGAACTCCCCCTCCTGGAGCACACGGAGGAGCTTGGCTTGCAGCGGCAAAGCCATCTCCGATACCTCGTCCAGCAACAGCGTGCCTCCGTCAGACAGCTCGAAGCGCCCCTTACGCAAGCGATCCGCCCCGGTGAACGCCCCGCGCTCATGTCCAAACAGCTCGCTTTCCAGCAGGTTCCCCGACAACGCCGCGCAGTTCAGGCACAGCATGGGATGGTCTTGGCGCCGCGACGCCACATGAATGGCGTGCGCCACCAGTTCCTTGCCCGTGCCCGATTCGCCGGTGATCAGCACCGCGGCATCGCTCTGGGCCACTCTAGTGATCTTGACCCGAAGATCGGTCATGCTCTTGCTGTCGCCCACCATGGTGTTAATGGCATGGTGATCGCTAACCGACGCGCGAAGAGCCTCGTTTTCCCGATAGATCTCCCGATGCTGAAGGGCCCGCTCAACCTGCGCCTCGACCACTTCCGCCTCCAAGGGCTTCTGGATGTAGTCGAACGCCCCCAGCTTCATCGCCTCGACCGCCGTCGCCACGGTCCCAAAGGCGGTCATCATGATGACCGGGGTCTCGGAAGTTGCCTCGCCCATCTCTCGAATCAGGGTAAGACCATCCATCCGCGGCATCTTCAGGTCGGTCAGCACCACGTCGTAGCGACCAGCCAGCACTGCCAGCAGCGCCACCCGGGCGTCCTCGAAAGTGTCCACGATGTGATCGGCGCGGGTCAGGATCAGTGACACCGATTCCCGCATCATGGCCTTGTCATCAATTACGCAAATCCGAGCCATAACGGCGGCCTCCCCTTTCATTCGTCAAACTTTGGACCTACGCCCGACGGCGAGCACCGGCGCCTCCTGCGCAACAGCAGCAGCAGCCGATCGGAGGGTCAGGCAAAACCTGGCGCCCCCGCCCCGCCTGGACTCCACGCTGACTCGTCCGCCATGCGCTTCCGCAATTCCATGCGCGATGGCCAGCCCGAGACCGGTTCCCGAGTCCTTGGTGGTGAAGAACGGGTTGAATACGCGGTCACGCATCTCCGGGGCGACCCCCGGACCGTCGTCGGCAATGTCAATGGAAACCCACGGAGCATCTGCACTTGTCGATACGGCGATCCACACATTGCCCCCTTCGCCGGCTGCGTGGATGGCGTTGAGGAGGATGTTGAGCAGCGCCCGTTGAAGCTGGTTGGAATCCGCCCATACCCTTGCCCCGGCGACCGAGTGGGCAATGTGGACGGCGAGGTCCGCAGCCTGCCGCTGAGGTTCCGCCGATTCCACAACAGCCTGCACCACCTCTTCGACGGACACGGCAACCGAAGCGGCCGAGGACTGGTTGGCAAAAGTGAGTACGTCGCCCACAATCCCATCCAACGTCCTCACCCCGGAGACAATCTTCTCTGCCAGCTCCCGTGACGATGGTCGATCAGCCAGATCCCGGGCAAGGACGGCTGCATATAGGTTTATCCCACTCAGGGGATTGCGAATCTCGTGGGCAACGCCGGCAGCCATTTCCCCCAGGGCAGCCAACCGCTCGCGGCGGGCCAACTCGCGGTTCTTCTCGTCAACCTGCTCCCGCAACCTTCGCACCTCGCCTACGAGCCGATCATGCGACTGCTGCAACCGCTCGGTCACCTCGCTATACGCCGAGATGATCGAATCCAGAGACGGACTCGGAGCCGCGCGGTCCAGTTGTGCGGACGCAGTACTCATGCTTCCGTACCGTCCAGGAGTCGTGCCCCGCCGGCCCCACCCGCGGCCCCGCCATAGGCAACCAGCGTACGCCGCGCGGTCTCCAGTTCGCTCATGTTCTCCGCCGCACGCATCTTTCGAGCAGCCAACCGACGACCGTCGGCATCGTCCCGCGCCAGGATGCGGCGCAACCGGGCCTCCGCCTCCCGAATCTGTTCATTCAAAGCTTGACGCTCCGCAGGCGGCAGCCCCTCGGTTACCTCCGACCAACGCGCCCGGTACGGAGCCAACTCCGCATCCAGCCCCGTCAAAGCCGTCGTCAGCTTCTGACGCTGGGTCAGCAACCGCAGCAGAGGCTGGGCGTCGTCCTGTTCGATCAGATCGCGCTGGACATCCGCTAGTTGCTCGAGCTGGTCGTACAGCTTGAACTGGCGCTCCAGCAGATTCATGACCCGCCGGTCGCCGAATGATCCATCGGGCACATCGGACATGACTCCATCCCTTTCCGGTCATTTACGCACAAACCCACGGGTCGATTCCCCGGAAATCACGCGGTCGCCGGGGATCCTCCGAGCAGCTTGGCCTGCTCCAGCCAATTCAGAAAACGTTCCCACTCCCTCCGGGTCTGGCCGACGTGACCACCCTCGAACATCGCGTCCGGCATGATCTTCAACAAGTACTGGGCCCGGCGCAGGGCGGCCCGGGCCTCCCCCAGTTGCCCCAAGGACAGGCGGCAGTTGATCACCTGGACGTAGGCCGACAGCGCCACCGGATCCGTCCGGTAGATGAACGCGGCGGTCTCGTATAGACCTACCGCTTCGCGATACCGGCCCAGCTCAAACAGACAATCCGCCTGGTACAGACGCGACTGCTGCAACACCAATTGGTCCAGACTATTCAGCGCGGGTTGGTCCTTATGCTCATACAGCTCTACCAGTTCCGCGAACAACTCCGCGGCCCGTTCCAGGCGCAGTCCCATCTCGGCGCGCATCCGCGGCCATTCCGATGCCTTCTCGGTCTTGCTTATGTCCTCCTTCAGGGCCAAAGCACCGCGGCGATAGGCATTGGCCACCAGCGACTTCGCCCGCAAAGCCCGCTCGTCGTCCGGGTAGCGCTCGAGGGCCTCCTCCAGCACGGCAATGCTGCGCTCAAAACGCTCTTGCGCACTGCACAGCTCGCCCAGCAGAAACAAGGCGTCGCGAAACTCCGGGGCTTCCGGCGTAAACACCGGAGAATCATCCAGGATGTGGTCGACTAGGGTCTTCTCCGCCAATTGCTCGTATTCGGGGCCACCTAGCGCCACATAGGAGCGGGCCAACGGGATCAACCCACTGCCCGCATCCGGAGTGCGCGGATACCGACGCAGGTTCTCGCGGTATGCACTCACCGCCCCCGCATAGTCCCCCAAAGCTTGGCGGGCCTGCCCCAGACGCAACAGCACGCGAGGCATCAACGCATGCTCCGGGCGCTCCGCGGAGAACTGCTCCAGAACCGCAATGCTCCGCCGGGTCTCACCCGCTTCGTCAAAGAGGTCCGCCGCGCGCCAGGAAGCCTCCGCCGAACGATCCTCATTCAGTGCATTGACCCGGGCCAAACGCTGGAACGTCTCCCCCGCGGAGACGAAGTAATCGCGAGCGTCATCCAGAAGTTCGGAGCGGAGCACCTCAGCCTCCGCCTCGTCCTCCGGCACGGCGTTGGCCCGACGACGACACGATTGAGCCAGAGCGGCGCGCAGGTCACCCAGAATCTGCAAGTACTCCGAAAGCCTCTCCTCATCTCGCGGGTCCACCAGCAAGGTGGCCGCCTCGTAGTAACGCAACGGAGCTTCGAGTCGCCCCTGCACACGGAGCGCCTCCGCCACGACGGTCGCTGACAAACGCACCGTGTCGGCGGACAGCAGTCGTGATTCGGGGAACTCCTCCGCCCGCTCACTGACCTGTGCGTAGTACTCGAGCGACTCGTCGAACCGCTCCAACCCTGCCAACGCCTCCGCCATTCCTAGCTGGCTGGCAGGACCGTAGACGCCCTCTGGAGACGAATCGATCACCTCCCGGAAGAAGGACAAAGCCTCCGCCGGACGCTCGGGAGCACCATCGGACAAGACCACCCGTCCAAGCAGCCAACCGGTCCGGGCATACAACTCGTCCCAGGCCGACAGGCGATTGCGCAGCGCCCGCAGCCTGGTCTCCGCTTCGTCTTCTTGCCCAAGACGGTACAGGGTCAGGCACACCAGGTACTCGTGACGGTCAGGCCATCCGTCGAGCGGAGAATCCGGCACCCGCCGATCCAGAAACGCCATGGCTTCCGCGTGGAGCCCCTCCGCAGCGTACAACTCCACGCAGGTGGTTGCCCCCCAGAACAGATCCTCCGGATAGTCGCGGGCATCGTCGACGTAGGCCTCCACCTCCGGCAACAGATCCGCAGGGGCGCGGCCCAACTGCACCATCTCCAGATCGATAACCTTGCGACGGATCTCCAGCGCCGGCGGCGGAGACCCGGCGATGGCTTCCCGATAGCGAGCCACCGCCGCACCATACTTGCCCTCCCAGACATGGGTGTCACCGATGCGAACCAGATCTTCTCCGGTCGGCGCTGCGCCAAAGTGCTGCGCCGTGGAATACTCCTGCCGAACAATGCCAGCCTGTTCCTCGTCCGTGTTGCGTTCACGTTCCGCGCGCCAATAATGCGCCCGGGCCAAGTGGCGGTGGACTTCGCCGCGGTTCTCCGCGGACACGTCCTCGAGCTGCATCAGACGCTGTCCGTACTCAATCGCTGAGGTGTAGTAGCCATCTTCGATGCGCCCCACGAGTTGTGCCATCCTGGGACCGAAGCTCTCCGGGACACGCCCGGATTGAAATCGGACCGTCGATCCGAATAACAGCGCAAGCGCAACGAACAGCGTGGGGATTTGCCACTTCCCTTCCACGCGATGACGGAATGACAGTTCGGCTGATTCGCCCATCCTGAGCCTCGCCTGTGGTGCCGACGCGTAGTCGGCCACCCGCACGGCTGACCCTCCTGATCAGCCGGAACGTCATTCTGTCGGCATTCGGACGGGCTTCTCTGTATCACAACCCAGGAGTGAGTCGCATCCCCACCAACAGCACGCCTAACGGCGGAGACTTCGATCTTCGGCGGATCCGCCATTTGCCCCGCGGATGAGGCTGTTCCAGCCGGATTAGCTCAGGGACCGGACCTGATGATGCGTCGCCATCGACTCAGAAACCGGTCTCCCAATGCTGGTATGCAAGTGCGCGCACGCGTTCTGCGAGAATGGACCGGGCGACGTGCGCCGCCGCACGGACCTCAGGAAAACAACGCGGGTGTCGTGAGACCGCGGTTCGTCATCCAC
>JAAEQG010000396.1 GCA_024231775.1 bacterium | reverse complement strand
CTAAGGAAGAGGGCTTCGTTCGACTCTTTCCGAAGGATGGCGTGCCGGAAGGCTGGCTCGTGCGGAGTTGGAGCGATGTCAGCAGGCCCGTCGATCCGAATATCAAGTGGAAGGTGGTCGGGGGCATCCTGCACGGGAGCGAACCTCGAGGGACCTGGCTGATCAGCAAGCGCCAGTACGGCGACTTCGTCCTGAAATTCGATTTCAAGTTGGGCACGCATGGCAATAGCGGTTGCGCCCTGCGGGTCCCTTTGCGGGGCGATCCGGCGTTCGACGGGATGGAACTGCAGATGGCCGACTATCGCTACAACACGGCCGCCAAGGATTCGGAACTGACCGGCGGGATCTACCGGGCGATTGCCCCGCGCCAGCAGGTCTACAAGCCTACGAAGTGGAACAGCTACGAGGTGACGCTCAAGGGAGCGCGTCTACGTGCTATTCTCAACGGCGTGGTAATCCACGACCTCGATCTGGACGAGCAGGACCAGAAGGTGTTGCGGCACAACGGTCGACCCGCCCCGGCGGTCAAGGACCGGCCCCGCAAGGGGCACATCGGTTTCCAGGAACTCAGTCGAGGTGGCGACCACGTCCTGATTCGCAACGCCCGTATCAAAGTGTTGGACAGAGCGGCGGAAGCCCAACCCCGATAGCGGTCCTACGCGATTAGACGTGCACTTTGACGCGGACGGGGGTGCGCCTCAGGCGGCATTGCTTCGGGAGGGTGGTTCCCTGGTTGTGCCAGCAGACGTAGCACTCGGTGGGGCGGACCTTCTGGCCTTGCCTTTCGCAGGGCAGGGCGTGGGGGCAGCCCGTGCAGAAGTAGTCACATCGCTTGCAGACTCGCAGTCTTCGTTTGATGGCGCTGGTATTCATCCGACACCTCCTCATGCGGTCCGTTCGATCCCTCCGTGGGTGGATGGGAACTCCGTCGCTCGTCGTGTCGCGGGCCGGGTGCTGAAGACACTCCTG
>JAAEQG010000395.1 GCA_024231775.1 bacterium | reverse complement strand
GACGATCGTTTCCTCTACCGCTGGAACTGGCGCGGTGAGCTCGCCACCGTCACCGTCAAGGAGAGCTGGCCGGACGCCAAGGTGAGTCCCTTCGCGGGTCATCAGATCCGCTACGAGTACGACGCGCTGGGGCGGCTTCTCTTCCGCGGGCACCTCGGGCCGCTGCCGGAGGGTGAGACCGACGATGCCTTGCGTCCGTTCATCGAGAAACGGGCCTTCGTCTGGGAGGGAAGTGGTCTCCTGGCCGAGGTCGCCTACGGCGATGCGGCTGAGACCCAGATCCGCTGGCGCAAGACCTACGTGACGGGTGCGAGCGGACTCGATGACGCCGTACAGGTGGCGGTCGAGGTGGTGGATCTGCCCGGGTCGCCCTACGCGGGCAGCCGTCTCTACACCTACCTGCGCGACGAGCTGGGGACGGTCGTCGGGGTGGTGGCAGAGGGCGAAGGGATCGATCCCGAGCAGCCGCCGTTGTCGGTGCGCTACCTGTACTCGCCCTACGGCGAGGCGCATGCGGAGTCGGGTCCGGGGTTGCGGCGGGTGCGTTGCGACAATGAGGGCAGCAGCGTCGGGACCCCGGCGGGGAGGGTGGAGCAAACCGTCGCTGATCCTACGGTGG
>JAAEQG010000394.1 GCA_024231775.1 bacterium | reverse complement strand
CTCCGAGGAATTCGGTTCGGACACGCGCCGGCCGTCCTCAAAGCGCACCTCGTCCACGATAGCGCCGTCCGTATTCCACACGGTGAAGAGCCCGTCGGGTCTGCCGCTGACGTAGTGGGCGATCTCCGCTTGCTGACCATTCTCATGCCAGGTCTTGTACGGACCGTTCAGACCGCCGTTCTCCCAGTTCTTCTCTGATCGGAGGCCTCCGCTCTCGTGCCAGTACTTCCACGGCCCCTCCAACTGGCTCGCCTTCATCAGCCCCTCGCCCTTCTTCTGGCCGTTGCGATGCCAGTAGGACCAGACTCCCTCCTGTTCGCCGTCGACGAACTCTCCGCGCGCGCGGAGTTGCCCGTTTTCGTACCAGGAGCGATAGGTTCCATGGGCAAGTTCGTCCCCGTCCTTGTCGCGTTTGGTGTGCCTTTGGCGCTTGAGCTTTCCGTCTCGCCAGCGTTCCTCGACAACCTCGACAGCCTCGGCCGCGTCGTTGCCACTGTCCACGGACGGCGAGGCGGCTGGCTGAACCGTGGGCGGATCTGCCGCATGGTCGGTCGATTCGGGGGCAGTCTTCGGTGCGGGTTCGCTCTGGTCCGCGGGCGTCCCGGACTCCTCTTCGGCAGGGGCCACCGTTTCAGGGGGTGGCGCGGGCGCCTGCTTCACCGGTGCGGGAGGCTCGACCGCGGGGACCTCCGCGGGAACTGGTTCAGCGGCTGGGGTGGACGCCGCTACCGATGCGGGAGGTGCCTTAGGTTCACAGCCAAAGCACACGCACAAGCCGACCACGAGGACAGCGGTAAAGCGCAAAGTGATCATGATTCTCGCTCCAGAACACATCCAAGTCCGTCACTGCTTTCCCCACCGCGCTGCAATCAGCCCGCTATTGTAGTCCTGGGCACGTTACGCACAAGTTGAAGCCCTCCCCGCGGGTGCATTCGCGGCAAAACCGTGCTATCCTCCAAGGTACAAACGGAATTCGGCGTGGCGAAGGTTCGCACCCCAGGAATCGACAGAGGTGATCCGATGATTGACCCGAGAATGAGCAAACTGGCCGATGTATTGATCAACTACTCGATCAGCATCAAGCCCGGCGAGAAACTCCTGATAGAAGCCATCGACGTTCCGCACGAGATGACCTGTGAATTGGTCCGCACCGCCCGTCAGGCCGGCGCGGAACCGCTGGTCACGCTGAAGAGCAACCGCGTACTCCGTTCGCTGCTGACCCACGGCAGCGAGACGCAGCTCAAGCTGATCTCCGAAGTCGAAGCCGCCCGGATGAAGCAGGTGCAGGCCTACATCGGGCTGCGCGGCAGCCTGAACATCTCCGAGCTGAGCGACGTCCCTGATGACCAGATGAAAGCCTATCAATCCATCTGGTGGCGACCGGTCCACGGTCAGATCCGCGTGCGCGAGACCCGCTGGGTGGTGCTGCGTTACCCCAGCGAGCCCATGGCCCAGCAGGCCCGGCTGAGCACGGAGGCCTTTGAAGACTTCTACTTCGACGTGTGTACGATGGACTACCGGAAGATGGGCGCCGCCATGCAACCGCTGAAGAAGCGGATGGAGGCGACGGACCAGGTCAAGATCGTGGGGCCGGGGACGGAACTGGCGTTCTCCATTAAGGACATCCCGGCCGTCGCGTGCGACGGCAAGCTCAACATCCCCGACGGCGAGGTGTTCACCGCTCCGGTGCGCGATTCGGTCAACGGCGTCATCCAGTTCAACTCCCCCACGATCTACCAGGGAGTCCCGCACGAACGCATCCGCCTGGAGTTCAAGGACGGGAAAGTCACCGACGCCACCAGCAGCAACACGCCACACCTCAACACCGTGCTCGACTCAGATGAGGGCGCCCGCTATGTGGGAGAATTCGCTCTCGGAGTTAACCCGTACATCACCCGGCCGATGCTCGATATCCTCTTCGATGAGAAGATCGCCGGTTCGTTCCACTTCACCCCCGGTGCCGCCTACGAAGACGAAGCCGACAACGGCAATCGCAGCCAGATCCACTGGGACATGGTCTGCCTGCAGAGCGCGGATGACGGCGGGGGCGAAATCCGGTTCGATGGGGAGCTGATCCGCAAGGACGGGCTCTTTGTCCCCGAGGATCTGGTTCCGCTCAACCCCCAGAACCTGATCCCGTAGCGGCAATCCGGGGGACGAAGGCCGACCGCAGTGTGCCAGGCGGGTGGCCCGGTCCCACACCGCTGCATGGGCGGGCGACTCGTTGGGGTGATCTCTTGCCGAGACACAGAACCGGCGTATAATCCTCGCTCCCGGGCATCTCGGTCTGCGAGGTTCCCACGGCCCCATCGTCTAGTCGGCCTAGGACACCGGCTTTTCAAGCCGGCAACACGGGTTCGAATCCCGTTGGGGTCAGTATT
>JAAEQG010000393.1 GCA_024231775.1 bacterium | reverse complement strand
TGTAGACGATCAGATCCGCGTCACACCACTTGGCGACAGCCTGCTGCGTCATGGTCTTGCCCGTGCCGAACCCGCCCGGGATAGAGACGGTGCCGCCTTTGGCCACCGGGAAGAGAGCGTCGATCACCCGCTGGCCCGTGATCAAGGGGATCTCCAGGGGCAGGCGCCTCTGCGTGGGCCGTTGGGTACGGATGGGCCACCGGTGCATCAGATGGAGAGGCTTCTCGATCCCCTCGTCCGTCTTCAACGTTCCGATCACATCCTCAACCGTATAGTCGCCTTCCGGCACGATCGAGACCAGCACGCCGGCGTCGGTCGGCGACACGAGGATCTTGTGCAGAAGGTTCTCCGTCTCCTGGACCGTGCCGAGTACGGCTCCGCCGCTGAGCCGGTCCCCCTCCTTGGCCAGAGGCACGAAATGCCACCGCTTCTCCCGATCCAGCGAGGGAACCGTAATCCCCCGCTTGATGTAGACGTCCGACACTTTCCGGATGGCTTCCAGAGGTCGCTGGATACCGTCGTAGATCGTACCGATCATCCCCGGACCCAGTTCCACCGAGAGTTGCATCCCGGCACCGTACACCGGGTCATGCGGCGCAATGCCGGTCGTGTCTTCATAGACCTGAACGACGGCGCTGTCCTTCTGCAGCTTGATCAGTTCGCCGATGAGGTTTTCCTCACCAACGCGGACCAGTTCGAACATCTCGGCGTCGGTGATACCCATCACCTCAATCACCGGTCCGTTGACCCGCTTGACCTGTCCGATTATTCTGTCAATCATAGTCACTCTTCTTGGCTGCCAGCGAACAGGGCGTCATAGATCAACCGTTGAATCTGGCGCCGCTTCCGC
>JAAEQG010000392.1 GCA_024231775.1 bacterium | reverse complement strand
GTTCGGTTGTGACGTAACGTGGCCCAGCGCAAGACCACTCGATCAAAGTCGCCCGCGAAGAAGGGCACTCCGCGCGGGGGCGCAAAAAAGAAGGCGACGTCCGCCCCAGCCAAGCCCTCGCCCACCAAGACCAAATCCAAGCCGAAGCCCAAGACGAAGGCCAAAGCGGTGACCAAGAAGACCCCGCGCAAGCCTGCCGTTCGGGCGAAGCAAGCGACGACCAAGAAGACCGCGACCAAGAAGACGACGACCAAGAAGACCGCAGCGAAGCCTGCCGCCAAGAAGAAGGCCAAGCTGTCGGTGAAGGGGAGTGGAGTCAAAGCGGGTACTCCCGCACGACCCGTTCGCCGGACCACGAAGCGGGCCGCGGTGCACGTGCCCGAGGAACCATCGACCGTGGTGATTGGCGGCCTCGAGATTGCTCCTCGGGATAGTGCAATCCCCAAGACCAAGCTCACCGCGAAGCAACTGCGGACCTACAAAGAACTGCTCCTGAAGAAACGCCGCGAACTGCTGGGCGATGTCACCCAACTCTCCTCCGAAGCCTTGCGCAGCAACCGACAGGAATCCCGGGGCGATCTCTCCAACATGCCCAGCCACATGGCGGATGTGGGCTCGGACAACTGGGAGCAGGAGTTCACCTTGGACCTGATCGCCACCGAACGAGCTTTGCTTAGCCAGATTGACGCCTCGCTTGAGCGGATCCGCAAGCGCACCTATGGGGTCTGCGTCGCGACGCACCGCATGATCTCCCTGGAGCGTCTCGAGGCCAAACCCTGGGCGCAGTACTGCATCGAGTTTGCGCGATTGCGTGACTCCGGACGGATTCCCCCAGGTTTGATTTGACATGCCTGCCACACCGGAATCCAGCGCAATCGCGACTCCCCTCTCGTCGGGTGAATCGGCCTTGCGCCACGTGGGCGCTCACCTTCGGTTGTGGGTGACCGCTGCGGTGGCGCTCAGTGCGGACCTGTGGAGCAAGGGCTGGGCGTTTTCCGCCCTGGGCTCATTCGAGGAGCGTCCCGGGCTTGCTGGGCTGGTCACCTTTCGGCGCTCGCTCAACGACGGGGCGCTGTTCGGTTTGGGCAAGGGGATGATTCCGCTCTTCATCGTGGCCTCGATTCTTGCCGTGGGTTTCATTCTCTACTTCTTCGCGTGCAGTCACCGCAAGCAGCGCGTGCTGCATATTGCCTTGGGGATGGTGTTGGCCGGAGCCCTGGGCAACATGTACGATCGTTCGTTCGTTCGTGCTGACCTGGTGGTCTTCAAGGATGCTTCCGGCGCCCAGTCTCGAATGCTGGGGTGTCTGGTCGGCCCGCCGGACGCTGATCCTGTTCTCGTGGGGCGCTGGCCGGAGGGCGACAGCCCCGAGTCGATCCCCGCCGACCAACTGCTCCAGGCTCCGCAGTCCCACGGCGTGGTTCGCGACTTCATCAAGATCCGCACGGTTGGCGGTGTTGACATATGGCCGTGGGTCTTCAACGTTGCGGACGCCCTGCTGGTGGTCGGCGTAGCGGTGCTGATCATCAGTTTCTGGGCTGCTCCGCGCGAGGCCGCCGAGGATGCGGTCACCGCCGGCGAAGCCTCCTGACCTTCGGCGTAACCGGATCTGCCTGCTGATGTCCTCCCAGTTCACGATCCAGGAACAGGAACACATGCGCCGAGCCCTGGTGCTTGCCCGACGCGGGCAGGGGCGGGTCGAGCCCAATCCCATGGTCGGGTGTGTGCTGGTCCGGCGTGGCGTCACCGTGGGGGAGGGCTATCACCAGCGCTTTGGTGGTCCTCACGCCGAGGTCGAAGCCTTACGCCGCGCCGGTAGTCAGGCCCGCGGGGCCAGCGCTTTCGTTACCCTCGAACCATGCTGCCATCAGGGTAAGACCCCACCGTGTACGACAGCTCTGATCGACGCCGGCGTCCGTCGAGTCGTGGTGGCGACGCCCGATCCCTTTCCGGCTGTCTCAGGAAAGGGAATCCGCCGCCTTCGGCGCGCAGGGATGCGGGTGAATGTGGGGCTGCTGGAGGAGGAAGCCCGCGAGCTGAACGCTCCGTTTTTCACCCTGGTCATCGGCGGGCGGCCGTACACCCTGCTCAAATGGGCCCAAAGTCTCGACGGGAAGATCGCGACCCGGACGGGCGACTCCCGCTGGATCTCATCCCCGGAGTCTCGCCGTCGCGTGCATCTGATACGGGCCAGGGTTGATGCCGTGCTGGTAGGCATTGGCACGGTGCTAGCCGACGACCCCCTGCTCACCGCCCGGGACGTTCCCGTGCGGCGGGTGGCGACGAGGGTGGTGCTGGATAGTCGCCTGCGCACGCCGATACGCGCCGCGTTGGTGAAGACCGCGCGGACCACCCCGACCCTCATCCTGACCACCAGGGGCGCCGCGACCGGTCGCTCCGCGAAGGTGGAGCGGATGCGCCGAGCGGGGGTCGAGATTGTAGTCTGCCGCGCACGGCAGGGGCGCATCGACCTCCGTGCTGCGCTGGGTGTGCTGGGCGCGCGTCAGTTCACTACATTAATGATCGAAGGAGGCGGTACGGTTCTTGGCGCCATGTTGGACTCCGGCCTGGTGGATGAGGCTCAGATCTTTGTCTCGCCGCGCCTGATCGGCGGGGACGCCGCCCCCGGCCCATATCGGGGCCTGGGCGTGCCTACCGTTGCGACCGCCAAGGCCTGCACCAGCCCGTCGATTCAGCGGGTTGGCGGCGATCTACTTTATCGCTTGCGCTTTCCGGCGGGCTTGGGGCGCAACCCCTCCTAACAGCACTGGCGGCGGCGATGTCGTCGCCGTGTCCAACCGGGTCGGCTGGCCTTTGGACGGGTTTTGGCGTATACTTACTGAGGCGAGGTCCACAACACGCCGCACAAGTCGTATCGGACAGGAGGTAGTCATGCCCCCCGGTTCAGAGCGGGATTCGGCGCGCGACTGTATGTTCCCATGGACGATTCTGGAGTCGGTTCCAACCGATGCTCATGCAACCTGCGCCGCCCCGTCGGATGAAAGCGCTGTCGGCGACGCCGACTCGCCGGACGAGGATACACCACTGCCATACCGCGCGTGGTGCATAGAGCACGCCGATGAATCAAGCGACGGTTAGACGCGCGTGGTGCTCGGTATCGCTCACCACGCGCACGCGAGCACCGCGCGCAAGCGAGTTGGTCCAAGCGCGCGGGTGCCATGGCCATCGCGTAGCGTGGCCATGCTCCGACTCGACGCAATGGTGCGTTTGACAGCTATCTCCAGCATCGGGATAATGTGTTCCGGATGCCTGGAAGATAATGGTCGATGTCGTAACTATCTGCAACGAAGAAGATTACGCCTCTTCCGGGGCTCGCGTCATTGACGTGCTGGCCAAGGGGGGGGTGGTTGCTTTCCCGACCGAGACTGTCTACGGAGTGGGAGCCCGAGCTGATCGACCGGACGCCGTAGCTAGGCTGCGCCGGCTCAAGGGGCGGACGGACGGGCGTCCGTTCACCGTGCATATTCCCGCCCCGGAATCTCTGGAGCGTTATGTCCCCGAGCCGTCCGCGCTGGGGCGTCGCTTGGCCCACAGGGGCTGGCCTGGGCCGCTCACCCTGTTGTTCCGGGTTGATGAACCAGGGACGGTCCTTGAGCGAGCTGGGTGGGACGCGTCCCTCGCCGACGAGGTCTACGCGGGGGAGGAGATCGGGCTGCGCTGTCCGGATCATGAGTTCACCCGACGGATTCTGGCGGGGGTGGATGGTCCGGTGGTAGCTGCCAGCGCGAATCGCGCCGGAGGTTCTCCCGCCGGTGATGCCGCCGGGGCGATCGCCGCTCTGGGCGACGACCTGGACCTGGTGGTTGACGGCGGGCCGGCGCGCTACCAGGAGGCGTCAACAGTAGTTCGCGTGGGGGACGGAGGATTCGAGGTACTTCGCGTGGGTGTGCATGATGAGCGTAGTGTGCGGCGGATGGCTTCGATGAGCTTTCTATTCGTCTGCACGGGCAACACGTGTCGGAGTCCCATGGCGGCGGGCATGTTTCAGCAGATGTTGGCCCGGAGACTCGGGTGTGCACCTGAGGGGCTGGCGGAGCGTCACATCACGGTTCTCTCTGCCGGTACTCTCGCCGGAAGCGGCGCCCCCGCAGCCCCTGAGGGTATTGAAGTGATGCGCCGGCGCGATGTTGACATCAGTCGGCACCGCTCATCGCGGCTGAGTCCGGAACTGCTGAATCAGGCGGATCACATCTATGCGATGACCCGTAGTCATGCCGGGGCAGTGAAGGCGTTGGTCCCCTCCGCGGGGGTTCGGACCCACCTGCTCAGCGGCGATGGTGACATTGGCGATCCCATCGGTGGCGGCGTCGAGGTCTACGCCGAGTGTGCTGCCACCATAGAGAAGGCACTAAACGTTCGTCTTGCGGAGGTGGAGTTATGAAAATCGCCCTGGCCAGCGATCACCGAGGGTTTCCCGCCAAGGAGAGGATCGGGGCTATGCTCACGGGCATGGGCCATGAGGTGGCCGATTTTGGCTGCTCCAGCGCGGCGAGCTGCGACTTCCCCGATACGGCGCTACCGGCTGCGCAGAGTGTCGCCGACGGCGAGAACGAGGGTGGAATCCTGATGTGCGGGACGGGTATCGGCATGTCCATCGCCGCGGGCAAGGTGCGCGGAATCCGCGCGGCGCTGTGTCACGACGAGTTGACCGCGGAGCTGTCCCGCAAGCACAATAACGCGAACATTCTCTGCCTCCCCGCCGACTTGGTTGGTGAGGAGCTGATCAAGCGGGTCGTACACGTCTGGTTGCACACCGAGTTCGAGGGCGGGCGCCATGCGCGGCGCTTAGCCAAGATCACCGAATACGAGAACGGTGGCGAACAGGCTCCGTGACGCCATCTGTCACCGGAGCCCGAGCCACCCTGGCAGCACGTTGAGGGTGTGCTGCGCCGTTGCCGCTCTCCCAGTCCCTCTGACCTCCACAGACTCGGCACGTTCACCCATTAATGGATTCGGCGTATTGGAGCCAACTCCGCCACGGAGTGAACACCCGAGTTCTTGCGGTGATAGCACC
Organism: bacterium; assembly: GCA_024231775.1. Lineage (GTDB taxonomy): Bacteria > Planctomycetota > Phycisphaerae > UBA1845 > UBA1845 > JAAEQG01. Next base: position 2,254 of record JAAEQG010000392.1, on the reverse strand, counting down.
CGGTCCGTATTCAGTTGTCAAAGAGCATGACGAGGATGCCAGGCGGATGCCTCACGAAGTGGGCCACGCCGGTTCAACTCGTCCGAGGACCGCACCGGTTCGCTCGTGGATGAGCGCTTCGGGGTTCTCTACCACAAGTACATGGCGCGCGATCTGCAAGGTGGGCTTCTTGCGCGATCACGCGGTTCTTGGGGGGCTGAGGTGCGGTTTCTTCGTGGGCGACGTGATCCTCCGACCTTGCAGGCGGATGGGCCGATGGACCGCCCATCGTATTGGGGGCGCCGGGTGGCACCGCTCGGAGACAGACGCCGAATTGGAGGCGGTCCGCAAGTCGGTGAATCGGGGTTCGCCGTCCGGCACCAAGATCTGTCAAACCTGCGCTGCCGGCCGCCTCGGCCTCCAGTCAACCTCTCGCTCAAGAGGAAGACCCCGGAAGACACAGGAAAGGTGGCCTGACCCTTTGCTCCGGGCCCTTTGATGCTCCTGTGCCCATTAGGAATGGGCGCACGCGAAGCTTGAACGCTCGTTATCTGCCTCCTACTATAGAACGATGGACGACGCATCAGCATCTGAGGGAGATACCCGTCAGCGCATACGGCGGCGCTGGGTAGTCGTTCCACTTCTCACTATTCTGGCGTGGTACTTGGTCATTCGTCCGGTTCTTGTTCCCAAGGTCTCGATCAATTGGATTCCAGCCCTGCGGCTGGTGGTTCTGTCCAATCTGCGCGCGATGGCGGAATTCGCACCGTCCGATCCAGGGCAAACTCGTTGCGTGATCGACAAGCTCCGGTGGAAGGTCGCGGACAATGAATACCAAGTCGAAGTTGTCGATGGGGTATCCGGATGGTCTGTTGTATGTCACCCATTGAAGCCCTACGCGCACAGAGAGGGTTGGCTGTATGCGATGGTTTTTCTGGAGAGGCGACGCCAGCAATTGCCTACGATTACGCTGATGCTGCCGGATGCCGTGTTGGTCGAAGCCTGGAGCCCTCCCGCGGCCAGAGCGACGCCCCGAGCGTGCAAAGACATGTGGGACATGACGAGCAATGGGTGTGGCCACCCACCTGTTCGCGCCCCGTTCAGTGATTGCTGCCCATGAACACCGGGTGCCGTCTTTCCCTCCAACATTCTTGACCAGCGCTCGTGTACTCGCGCGCTGATGGCCAGAGAATCAACGGACGAGTGTCCGCAGAAGGAACACCACGGCGATCAGTACGATCAGGATTACAGGGGCGGCCACTCTGAACCCGTACCACCAGTTCAGCTCCTTGATGGCCCCATGAGGCCCCTTGAGCCAGAACCCATCTCCCCACCACGGGGTCCCACAGTTCTCGCACTTCTGAGCGCCAGCCGGGTTGTCGTGCCGGCAACTTGGGCAGCGTACGGACTCCGGCAGTTCTGTAGCGAACGTTGTGGGGTCGGTCGCGTCGAAAGGGCGTGTGCAGTTGCGGCAGCACCCGTCCTTCGTCCCAACAAGCGACCAGCCGCATGCGGGGCAAACTGCATTCTTGGGCATTGACGTCATGGCGTTCGGCTTCGAGCTTCGCTCTGCCTCCTACGGACCCGGCGTCCTCCGCTTACCTGAGCAGAGTATGATGCTGCGCCACAGAATCCCGTTCTCGAACGGAACTCCAGCAAGTCCAGCCACTTAACCTTCTCGGCAATCGGCGCAGGTTCTTCTTTCAATCCAGATGTGCGTACATGCCGAGGCCTGCCGGTGTTCTCGTCAGCTTTGAGGTAGTCCTTGCTCAACATCACCATTCCTCTCCGGGCGTCTCTGGCGTTGCAGCATTAGCCCTTCTTGCCCAGCGACCTTTGGCGCCGGAAGAACTCCCGGAGAATCAGACTGCACTCATCCACCAACACGCCGCCGGCGACACGCACCTGATGGTTGGTGCGCGGGTCGGTGGTGATTGTGTAGAGCGATCCACAGGCTCCTGCTTTGGGATCGTCCGTGCCGAATACCAGTCGGTCGATCCGGGCGAGCACGATCGCACCGGCGCACATGGTGCAGGGTTCCAGGGTCACATAGAGCGTGCAACCGCTCAGCCGCCAATCGCCGACGAATGCGGCGGCTGCGGTGAGGGCGATCATCTCCGCGTGGGCGGTGGGGTCTGCCAGCACCTGGCGCTGATTGTGCCCGCGCCCGATGACCCGACCGTCGCGCACGACCACGGCGCCGACCGGAACCTCGTCCTCCTCGTCGGCGTCGCGGGCTTCGGTCAGCGCCGCCCGCATGAACCGTTCATCATCC
>JAAEQG010000391.1 GCA_024231775.1 bacterium | reverse complement strand
CAGGTACGGGTTATTCAAGAGCGCGCGCCCTGAAGGGGCGCAGTCGAAAAGCCTGGGGTTTCAACCCCAGGCGCAGGGGCGGCCGTAGTGCTGACGTGGAGTAGATTGCGGCGCCGTTACGTGCGGAAACTGGAGATGGCCGCCAGCACGTAAGCCTACGCCAACCGTTTCGTGACGTGGTACCGCCCCTCGATTCCGCCTGGGCTGTGGCCGAGTCGCTCGACGCGCTGGGCTATTGACATGGTATCCTCGGTAGGATGAAACGAGCTTCCACCTCGACCGGTTCCACTACCAGCCTGTGGCTGACCGTGGCAGCGGCGACTATCGGCATCACCCTGTTCAGCGGCGCGACCAGCCCGGTTCGCTTCCGCTCCGAGCGAATCGTTATCAGAACCGGTGCCGACCATATCGCGGTCGAGGGCCTTTACGAGTACCACAATCCGGCACCCTACCCGACCGTGCTTCGCCTCGGTGTCCCGTTCCCTGTGGACTCGGACCACCCGCCGCCGACCGAGCTGGCGTTGGATGAAGTGACCGAAGACGGCCGTTTCCTGCGCCCTTTGTTGCCGGCGGTGCATGGCTCGGACGTCTCGGTGCGCTTTCTCTTGGGCCCATTCGAAAGTCGCCGACTCCGGCTGCGCTACACCCAGCCCACCGCCGTGCCTCGCGGCCGCTACATCTTGAGCACTACCCGAGCATGGGGACGGCCCCTGGAGCGGGCGTCGTTCGAACTGCATCTGGCGAATGGCGCAGTCCT
>JAAEQG010000390.1 GCA_024231775.1 bacterium | reverse complement strand
CGAGGCGCATTCCATGGCTGGCGCGACCATTGCCTGGAAGAACCTGATCGGTTTCATTACCGCGATGGACGCGGGTCGGTGCTCAAATTGCCGCGGTGAGCGATAACTCGAACGATCGGAATCTCAGAGCGGCAGGTCTCCCGCAGCACCGTTCACGCTACCCGTCTTCGTGTACGCCTCGATGGAACGCATGGCGATGCGCCACTGGTGTACCTCGTCGGCACCGTCGGCAAAGCGCGCCCAACGGGCCTGGGTCGCCATTCCGGACAGCGGTGAATCCGTGCTGTATCCCAGGGCCCCGTGGACCTGAATCGCGCGGTCGACGATCCGTCCGAGGGCGTTGGCGACGAAGTGCTTGGCCATGGAGACCTCGCTCTTGAAGTCGAGGCCGTTGTCGATCTTGTAGGCCGCGTGGAGCACCATCAGCTTCGACTGGTAGAGTTCCATGGTCGAGTCCGCGATCATCCACTGGATCCCCTGCTTCTCGGCCAGAAGCGAGCCGTGCGAGTAGCGGTTCAGCGAGCGGTCGATCATCATGTTCAGCGCGATCTCGGCCTGGCCAATCCAGCGCATGCAGTGGGCGAGCCGTGCCGGCCCGAGGCGGTACTGGCCCAGTCGGTGGCCCTGCCCCTGACCGCCCAGCATGTTCTCCTTGGGCACCTTGAGGTTCGTGATCTTGATTTCGCAGTGGTTGTGGCCACCGCTCATGGTCTCTATGTCGCGCAGGATGTCCCAGCCTTCGGACGGAATGTCGACCAGGAAAGCGGTGTTGCACGCCTGCGGGACCTCCGGATCTTGTTCCGTGCGCGCAATCAGGATTGCGAACTGGGCGCCCCTGGCGCCGGAAATGAACCACTTGTGACCGTTGACCAGCCAGTGATCGTCCTTCTCGACGGCCTTGGTCTGGATCAGCGTCGGATCGGATCCCGCGACATCGGGCTCGGTCATGGCGAAACACGAGCGCACGACACCCTTGCACAGGGGCCTCAGGTATTTCTCCGTCTGCTCCGGCGTCGCCCAATGCAACAGAGTGTGCATGTTGCCTTCGTCCGGAGCGTGGGCGTTGAGGGCGAAGGGACCAAAGCGAGTCTTTCCGGCTTCGGCGGAGACACTGGCCATGGCCACGTGTCCCAGCCCCATGCCTCCGAACTCTTCCGGCATGTGGGGAAGCCAAAGGCCCCACTCCTGGGCGGCCTTGCGCATGTGGATGACCTGTTCGACCAGGACCTCTCGCGAGTCCGGGTACCTGTCGATCTGCTTCTCGGCAGGGCGGACGATGTCGTCCATGAACTTCCTGGCGTGGTCGACAGCCAGCTGGACATCTTCAGGGAAGGTGAAATCGATGGCCACGGGTTCTCCTCGTGGGAGGGCACGCGGGTCGAGCGATCTCGCTCGGGATCCGGTGACGCTCGAGGTTGGTATTAATGCACGTGCATGATAACATCCCCCACGATTCCGGCAATTCTCGGCCTGTAAGATCCCTTGGATGGAGGTACGAGTGCCGCGTGACCCGGAAGAGACTCGTGCGCGGTTGATTCGCGCCGGCGAACGGCTGTTTGCCGAACATGGTATCGAGGTGGTGTCCCTGAGGGAGATCACCCGGGCCGCCGGACAACGCAACGCCACTGCACTCCAGTACCACTTCGAGGATCGGCGCGGGTTGGTTCGCGCGATTCTCTCCAAACACAACCTGGACGTGGAAGCTGAGCGTCACGGGATGCTGGACGAGCTCGAAGCACATTCCAGAGTCAGTGCCCGCGAGTGGGTGCAGGCGCTGGTCATGCCCGCAGCGGCAAAACTCGCGGATCGCGACGGGGGGCGCGACTATCTGCGCATGATGGCGGAGCTGATGAATCGCCCGGACCCGAAGTTCGACCGGCAGTCGCTGGAGGATACTCGAAGCAGCGTCAATCGATGGCGCAAGCTCATGGCGCCCCTGATGCCGGCGTCGTCGGTGGATCGTCTGCACCGTCGCTT
>JAAEQG010000389.1 GCA_024231775.1 bacterium | reverse complement strand
TGGTGCCGGATTACATCGATGCGGTTCCGGAAAAGGACGGCTGGGGGCATCCGTATCAGTTCGCCCTCGACGAGAATCTGCACGGACAGTTCCTCCTCGGCATTCGCAGCACGGGCGACGACGGCCGATTTGAGGGGCACGGCTACGAGATCGGGGGCTTCGTCGACGAGGAATTCGATCGCGATCTCGTCTGGTGCGACGGATACTTCGTGCGTTGGCCGGAGGCAAAGAAAGCCGGCAGGTGACAGGCATCCTACCAATAGGAGAAGCGGGAGCGGTGCGAGAAGGCACGGCTCCTGCTCGTTTGCCCGATGCGGCAAGGAGAACAATCGATGATGAAGGCGACCTGGTCGTTCGTGCTCTACGAATTGCGGCGTCATCTGCCGACGCTCGCGGTCGGTTGGACGCTGCTGGTGATCGGTCCGGTAGCTCAACGCCTGGTCGAGGGCCGATGGAACTACTGGAACGACTGGAACGTGGCCGGGGCCGCGGCGGCCGTCTTCGTCGTCGCCCCGCTGCTGATGGTGTTGATGGCCGTCTCCGGCTGGGCTGCCGAGCGATCGGCGGGTACGTTGGAATGGCAGGTTGCCCGCCCCTTTTCGGCAGCCCGGATGTTCTGGGTCCGGCTGTTGACGTTGCTCGGGGCAACGGGGATCTGGGTCCTGGTTGCCCTCCTGGTCAACGGGATCTTCCGTTGGGAGAGGTTCGCGGAGCTGTTCTTTTGGGCGCAATCTTGGGACCTTGCCGGCCTCCTGTGGCTGGAATTCGCCGGCTTTTGCCTCGGTGGGGGATTGCTGGCCTCCGCCCTGGCCTCGCGACCCGGCGTCGCCCTTCGGGGTTTCTTGGTGACGGCCGTCGTCGTCGGATACCTGGTACCCGTTCTGCTTTTGTCGCTGATTCCGGTTCCTTCGAAGCTGCTCTTCATGGGTGCGGGGGCCGGATCTCTCGCTGCCCACATCTATGGAAGCTCGATCGCTCTGGCCTTCCTGGCGGGAGCCTGGATTGCCATGCGCCGCGCTCCCAGCGACCGAAGACGGATTCCACGGGCATGGAAGACCACGGGAGGTGTCGCGGTCGTCGGGGTGGTGGCGTCGGTGAGCTTGGCGCTTCAGCCCCTGAGGATCGACTCCTCACAGACCTTGCGCGTTTGCTGGCTCGGAGACGGAATCACGCTCAAACTGGCTCGGGCTCCGGGAATCGCGAGTGTCCCCTACCGGCCTCGCGGGTTCGAGCTCGACTTGGAAGGGATCCTACGTCGCGTTTTTGCCGTCGTGCACCCGGTCTTGCTCGACGACGACGGAAGCGAGCGGCCGATGCGCCGCATCTTCGCCGTCGTCCAACCCGTATTCGCGCATGCCGGCCGCGGGTTGGCCCTGATGCGCCACTTCGAATCCGGGAAGCTTGGTTGGCTGCTTGTCGATCGGCAGGGGGAGGTGCGATCCCTCGATGTCCCGAAACACGCCGGGTTTCTCGGCTGGTCCCGCCAGGGGAGCCATTTTGCCTGGAGAATACGGCGTCCGCTCACCCCATCCGTGCCTGCGGTTCCGGGACTGCTCCTCCTGGACGAGGACCTTCAGCTCCGATGGCTGTCCGTTAAGACCCCCTCCCCCTCCTGGACCGCCGGCTGGATCGACGACGACCGAATCTTGCTCACCTGGAGATCTGCCTATCAATTCCGAAAGCGTGGATGGTGGATGGTGATCTCGACGGCAGGGGAAGAGGTGGTGGCACCGCAGCCTCTACCCGAACGGACCATCCTCATCCCGCCCGCCGTGGCTTTCAGTCAGGCACACTATCCGCAGAGGACCGACAGGGTGGATCGACTGGTTCTGGTACTAACTGGCCCAGACGGCACGCGGCTGGCAAACCTCGATCTCCGGCGCGGCGAGCTCCGGCCGGGGCCGGCCATCCCTTGGATCGAACCCGGCTATTCTCTCGTGTCCCTGGCCGATGGGAGCCTCGTCTTCGCGCAGCCCGCGCGGGCACAATCCGCGACTTCGGATCAGGTAAGGATCCTACGGATGCCGCCGGCGTCGCTGGAAGAGCCCACGGAAGTCTGCTCTTTCGAGAAGGGCCCTTACTTCGGTGCCGGCGGCCTCTATCGTGGCATCACCGGCTCGTGGATCCTGTGGACCGACGGTTACGATCATCAACTTTACGTCTGTCATCTCGGGACCGGCGAGGTCCGGGTGCTGGGGGAAGAGGAGCTCGGGCCGCTTGGCGCCCGCTCCGTCGACGTGGTGGAAGACGGGGTGCTGACGATCCGAGGAGAGATTCCTCTCGGTTGAGGAAAAAGGAGATCGATAATGAAGGCGACCTGGTCGTTGATGCTCTTCGAATTGCGGCGTCATCTGCCGACGCTCGCGGTCGGTTCGGCTCTCCTGGTGGTCGGTCCGATGGTTCATCGCCTGCGGCAGGGCGGCTGGGCCTACTGGGACGAGGAGTGGAACCTGGCCGGCGCAACCGCAGCCCTCGCCTTCGTCCCGCTGCTGGCGCTGATGATGGCGCTCTCCGGCTGGGCCGGCGAGCGCTCGGCGGGTACGCTGGAATGGCTGTATGCGCGTCCCCTTTCGGCAGCCCGGATCTTCTGGACCCGCCTCTCGGTCATCCTTGGGGCGACGTTCGCCTGGACCCTCGTTGCCCTGCTCGTCAATGGGATCTTCGACTGGGCGACGTTCTCGGAGCTGTTCCTGGCGCTGCACCTCGGGACCGCGGCTTCGGGTCTGCTGTGGCTGGAACTGATCGGCTTGTTGCTCGGCGGAGGATTGATGGCCTCGGCCCTGTTCTCGAGATCGGGCACCGCCTTGCTGGGGTTCGTGATGACGGCCCTGGTGCTGGGAGTCCTGGTGCCGTTTTTCCTGTTGCAGATCTGTCCGACCACCTGGGCCCTGCTGTACTCCGGCCGAGAGCATGGATTGCTCGCTGCCGGCCATACCTATGGAAGCACGATGGCCCTGGCGCTGCTGCTGGCCGCGTGGGGCGCCGTGCGTCGCGCTCCCGGCGACCGGCGGCGCCTGTCCCGGGCATGGAAAGCCGCCACCGGGGTGGCGGTGCTCGGCGTGCTGGCGACTCTGGTGGTGATGCTCCAACCCTTGCGGGTCGACTCCTCGCAGCTTCAGGGGGTCCGCTGGCTCGGCGACGGAACGACTC
>JAAEQG010000388.1 GCA_024231775.1 bacterium | reverse complement strand
GGCTACGGTCTGGCGATGCTGCGGGCCGAGCGCAATCTACCGGTTGATCTGAAGCTTCATACGGGACAATGCGCCTCGCGAGTTGGAACCGATCCTGGGCTCCTGACCGGAATGGAGGTGATCGAAGACTACCCGATGACGATTCTCTATGAGCAGGCCCACGAGGAGACGCCGCTCGATGAGGATGGCCAGCCGATCTTGAAGCGCTACGAACGCCACCGTGACTATGCGGTGATGACCAATAATCGGGGTTGGGTGTTGGTGGTCGACATCACGAAGCGGGACGATCTGCGCATGGTGGCCAAGATCAAGCTGCCGGATCTGCAGCAAGAGCCGGCGCAACAGGGCGATCCGCCGCCGGATCCCGAGCCGACTACCGCTTCCGCGATAACGATCGACCGAGAGAATCGTCAGCTGATCGTATCTGGTAGCGACCACGGCCTCTACATCGTGGACTTCGACGGGCCGTTGCCCAATCTCGAGATCCCTTTGACCGACGGCAGCTTTGTCGACAACGACGGCGACGGCGAAGACGATCGGGTGATGGAACGTATCGCGGTCCTCGACGAACAGGGCAAACCCATACGGGTAAACAAGCCGGCACTGCTGTGGCCGGAGCTGGGATTGGCCTGGATCGGTGGGCTTTTCAATCTCGACTCGCCCGGTTTGACGAGCCTCAACGGCTTCTCGATCGGACCGCCCGAGCTCCGAATTTTCGGCCAGCAGGAAGGGACACTCCTGGCGCTCGACCAGATCGCGCCATTCGGAGTGCCGACGGGCACCAGGAGGTTCGGTAATCAGCAGTTCGAGCTGCCAGGCCTGATCCAGGTGCAGGCGTCGCTGCCCGCGTTCCTGGTAGCGGATTCGGAGACCGGCGAGGTCGAAGTGGATCTGGTGGCCCTTGGTCCGGCAGGGCTGGAGATTCGTGGTGCCGGCGATCCGGTGGCAACCGCCAAGCTTCCACCAACGAGCTTCCACACCGCCGGTTCGATTCCGGAGACTGAAGCGCTGGTGCTGAGACGACAGGCGAAACACCCATGGGAGGAAGGTTACAACCTTTTCGTCTCCGATCCGGTGGTGACG
>JAAEQG010000387.1 GCA_024231775.1 bacterium | reverse complement strand
TTCGTGGTCGACGCGCCCGTGGACGTCGCCCTGCTGCTTCTTCTCCACGGCCCGCTGGAACCAGGGCAGCGCTTCCTCGTTGCGACCCTGTTCCACCGCAGCATTCCCGACCCGATGCTCGTCTCCCCCTTCTGTCCCCGGTAGCCTCTCCGGCCATCGCGACCGCGCCAGGGGAAACGCCAGCATCTTTGCCGCCAAATCCGGATCTGCTGGCGATGCTGCAAAGGCGGATGTCACCTCCAGAAACTGCCGGACATGCCCCTCGACCAGCTCGGCCGGGACCGGCGGCGCCGTCTGTTGCCGCACGAACCGTGCCACCAACTGATGGACGTGGGGTTGGGGCGTGGCCTCCACCAGGTGAACGTCCATGCACCCGTCCCAGGTTGTCGAGAACCGGTCGGGCGTCCAGGCCGCGCCTTCGACCAGCCGATGCTCGAGCAGGTCCGGAAGAAGACGATCCGCCGCGAACATAACGGCTACTCTGAGCAGTAATTTCTCGTCCTCGGCCAGGCGCGACCACGCCCTCCCGAAGCTTCCCTCGGACTCGCCTGTCAGCGCCATCTCCGGTGCCGATCCCGGGTGCCGGCGGAGGTGACTCGCCAGCAGCCGCGTGCTTGGACCCAGCTGAACCGGCAAACCCGCGGCTGATCGCACCAGTTGGTCACCGTAGCGCGCAGCCACCTCGTCTCCGGCCAATTCCCGCACCAGCTCGTGGGCCGCCTGCTCCGACAGCGGCGCAATAGGAATCGAGCTCCAGGGCCAGCGCTCCCAGTTGGTGGTTACCAGAACGTGGCACTGCCGGCCGACCACGGGCAGCCAGGGCGCCACTGATTCCGGACGGGGTGCGTCGTCGTAGATCAGCAGGGTGGCCTTTTCACCGATGTGCGCCAGGGCCAGCTCGCACTGCCTGGCAAGGGAGAGATCCTTGAGGTCAGAAAGGCCAAAGCAGGCCCGGCCAAGACTGGCCAGATCGGTGGGAAGCCCTTCGGAAAGGCGTACCACATGGGTCCCTCCCGGATACCGCTCGTGGAACTGGCGCGCGTACTCCAACGCAAGCTCGCTCTTGCCAACTCCGGGCTCGCCGTGGAGCACCAGGACCTCGGTGGCCTTTCCCCGAAAACTCTCGTCGACCTGCCCAAGCTCGGTCTCGCGGCCAACAAAGGGCTGGCCAAGACGAGCTGGCACAGTGCTCCCGGCCAGATTTCGCCGCCCATCGCCAGCAATGCGAATGCCGCCATGGACCTGATCCGCCACGATGACCCTGTCGCCCTCAGCCTGGCCCACCAGCGGCTCTCCTCTCTCCAACACCGATCGCCTCCTGAACCCCAGGGCGACAACAATCAGCCCCCCGACTGACCTGGCTCTGCCGATGTCGTCTGTCCCCGGACAGCACTCCCCACCAGCTTAGCCCAGCGGTCAGATTCGCGCAAACCCCGCGCCTGCGTCCTGCGCCCTGCGCCCTGCGCCCAGTACGAACTGCACTGGTAGGTTAATACCTCCTTCTCTACCCCCCAAGATCGCCCTGGTCTACGGTCTCCCTTTCCAGGGGGGGCCTGTGGTTCACACAATATAGCTGACTACTCTCCCGAGGCACCTTCTCCCCAAGAAGGCGTCGGTCAGCGGGTTGGCGTCACGTAGAAGGTGAGGTAGTGTTCCCGGAATCCAATCTGTACGAGGTCAAAGAACTCCCGACCAAGCAGATTGCGTCGTATCTCGCCGGTGCTGAAGGAGCAAGTCGAGCCCAAGTGCGGCCCCGATCCGCCCATCAAATAACGAACGTTGTGCTCCGGAATCGAGGGCGACGTCGACCATCAACAGAGGATCTTCGATTTCTGAGAG
>JAAEQG010000386.1 GCA_024231775.1 bacterium | reverse complement strand
TCGGAGACTGTTTCGAGTGTCATGCCCCGCTGGCGGCGGGCGTACACCTTGACGGATTCACCAGTTTCGCATCGGGCGTGGACACGAACAGCAACGGCAGCATCGAACTCGGCGAGACCGACGTCTGCGACGCCTGCCACAGCCCCGACGGCCCCTTTGACGGCGTTGCCGAGGGGAAGGCGAACTGGGCCGTGGGCACGGCGGTGAGTTGCGAAGGGTGCCACGACACCGGAACTTCCACGATTCAAGGGGTAACCGCTCCGCCGGTCGCGGGTAATAACACGACTTGGGGGTACTTCGCGACGGGCCACGGCCGCAACGGCGCTCTCGGCTGCGCGGCGTGTCACGATACGACGACCACCCACTTCGATGGTGTGGCGCGAACCTATGCCTTTGATTCCGCGTATTACGGTCCCGCTCAATCCGGGGTCGCTTATGCCGCGGGCTATCGATTGCGGGAGGTCGGTGGCGAAGTGCCGCTGATGATCCCGGCGAACTACAGCATTACGTTCAATTACATCGCGCAGGCGATGGCGGACAATGCGTTTCGGCTATGCTTTAACTGTCACGACTCGTCCGCGTTGTTGGACAACACACCCGGTGACGGCATCGACAGCAACTTCAAAGCCAGCCTGCCGAATCCCCCACGGAACTACTCATACGCCTGGGGAAGTGGCGCGGACATCAATGAGCACTTCTCGCACATCATGAACTACATCATGCCGGCCTGGGATTCGGATTGGGATGTCCTTACAACCGGCATAGGAACCCCAGACGACGGCTTCGATTCTCTGACGACGTGCTCCTCATGCCACAATGTCCACGGCGCGGTCGGGACCAATGGTTCGACCAACGAGACCATGGTCCGAGATGGAAGCCTCGCCGGCAGGAGCGGTTACGGCTTCAGCTACGTTGTGAAGCTCGAACCCGGCGAATCATGGGAAGACGATTCGTTGGTGACATCCGAGGGCGCCACGCGGTCAACCAGTGTGGGCGCGGTGTTGCGCAACGTCGTGGACGACATGTGCTTCGACTGCCACGGTGGTGCGACTTCGCAGGCCGGCACCAGCTACGATGCGACGGGACCGTATCTGGAATACTTTCGTGCGCCGGGCGACTTCGGAGGATGTACTGCGTGCCACGGGCAGCCGCCGGATGGAACGGCTTTTCCGAACACCGCGGGCGCGCACGCCATGCACATGGTAAGCACGAACGGTCCGGGCATCTCCGACTGCTTTGTGTGCCACGCGGCATTGGCTGGTGGCCATCTGAACGACATAACCAGCTTCGCTTCGGGCGTGGACGCCAACAGCAACGGTGATATCGAGCTTGACGAAACCGACGTCTGCGACGCCTGCCACAGCCCCGACGGCCCCTTTGACGGAGCGGCGGAGGGCAAAGCCAACTGGGCAGTTGGAACGGCGGTAAGCTGCGAGGGCTGTCACGACGCCGGAAGCTCAACCATCCAAGGAGTGAGCGCCCCACCGGTCGCGGGTGACAATGCGACGTGGGGCTACTACGCCACCGGGCATGGGCGAAGCGGAATGGTGGCCTGCACCGAATGCCACGACTCCAACATGGCTCATTTCGACGGAGTTGCAGACACTTACCAAGCCCCCGCGGACAACTACCAGGCAGGCTTCAGGCTCAAGAGCGTCAACGGTGGTCCGCCGATGGTGATTCCGATGAGGGCGCCGGCGCCGTGGGACCCCTACGACGACAGTGTTCGTAACTGGGATCTCTGCTTCTCTTGTCACGACAGATACGCGCTGTTCGGCGGGCCGGATGCGCCAGCCGGTCCTTACTACGCCGACAAGTTCAGTACGAATTTCCGAAAAGACGCCAGCGTGCTCATTCCCGACGGCCCCCCGGACACGGATATCGCGGACTGGTCCATGGGCTTCCTGACCGGGACCAGCGACGAGAACTCGCACGTCACGCACATGTTCGACGCAGGCGCGCACTATGACTCGGATCACAACGGTACGTGGCCGGATTCCTATGTGACCTGCGTAGCCTGCCACAATGTCCATGGCAGTACCTCGCCGGCGATGGTGCGCGATGGAAAGCTGCTCGATGCGGAACCCGGTCTCAACTACAGCTACGTGCGCTATGACCGGCACGACACGGATCCTGGATGTCTCGACGCGATCGTCATGACTTCGGCTGGCCCAGTACCTCAAGCGGAAAGCCACGGCGGCATCATGCGGGCGAGCAACGATATCACCGTCAATGGCGTCTGCGCCACATGCCACGGCAGCGGAGCCTCGACGACCGATCCCGAGTATTGGATCAACTGCAACTTCCCGGACTACGTCGACTACTACCGCACCCCAATCACCTTGGGCACCGGCTGCGGTCTGTGCCACGGTCAGACCGTAGACAACGGCGATGGCGTCCCGCCGGGCGGTCGCCGGGCGGTGATACCACACGACGCCAATTCCAACGATTTCGGCAATACCAGCCACCACATCCGCGGTGAGGTCCAGGCTTCTGACTGCATAGTCTGCCACGACATGAGCCAGCACCAGCAGGGACACGTTAGGCTCCTCGACCCGGACGACGCCGGCGTGGTCTACGACTATGACACCATCACGACGAACGGTCTGGAGACGTTCTGCCTGAACTGCCACGACGCTGACGGGGCAGCCGACGGACCTGGCATGACGCCCTTCAGCGACGGCGCGACCGTGCCGAACGTCAAGGGAATCCCGGGAAGCATGTGGTCCGATTCGGCCCACAAGGTATCCAACCAGCGCTGCCCGGACTGCCACGTGGGCAACGCCCACGGCTCCGACAACATCAAGCTTCTGCAGACCGCGCGCGTCGACACGCTCTGCTACACCTGTCACACGGAAGGCATGGTGCAGAATGACGCCTTGGCTAACAACCGCCCAGGCGGCTACATCTCAGCCGACGACATCGAGGAGGCCTTCGCCAAGTCCCGACGTCACGATCTCGGTCAGGCCTTCACAGTTGGCACTACTGGCTTCACCTTGCAGTGTACCAGCTGCCACAACCCCCATGTGGTGACGGGCAAGTACTGGGACGCGGAGCTCAATGTGACGCCGGTCACCCGGGCGGACTTCTCCGACCCGGTCAACAACCCCCGGGCAATGGGTTCAATCCTGTGGGGCGACGAAGCCGGTGAGAAGATGGACGATTTCGCCGCCCGGGGCTCAGGCACCGGCGGATGGGCATACAGCACCGCCCGCGGCGGCGGCATCTCCTGGGATCAGCCCGCGGTGTATCAACCGCCCAAGTCCGGCAACGGCTACGACTTCGAGTTCGGTGGCGACATCCTGCCGGACTACACCACCCTATGTCTCGACTGCCACACTCACCGCATGAGCGACGCCAACCCGCCGGTCAACTGGGGCCAGGGGATTGGCTGCACGGACAACTCCGTCGACCCGCCCAATCAGCGCATCGAGTGCGGTGCGGATCACGGACTGGGGGCCGCCGGAAGACCGCAATACAACAGCGACGACGGCACGGCGGGCTTCTGGGGCAACAGCGGCAACCCGGACATGATCTACCAGATGAACTACGTCACCCGCGGCCGGGGCACCGGTCATTTCATGCGCTGGCCCTACGAGACTGCTGAGCGAGCTGCGGGCATCAACTTCGTACTGTCCTGCACGGACTGCCACGAGGCCCACGGTGCGGACCGCGGAGGCATGGTCCGCGAGCGGTTCAACGTCAATGCCAACGGCGACTGCGGTACCGGCGGCGATGCCGATCCGAACGGCGAAAACTGCACCGACGGCGGCAACTGGAACAGCATGTGTAACGCCTGCCACTACTACTACGGCGGCCAGCACGCCGGCATGAGCTGCGGAAACGCTTCTTGTCACGAGGCCAACTCGATTCACCGGATAATCCACACGGTCGACAGCGGCGCCTCTACGGGACTCCAGCTGACTGCGAGTGGGTACGAGAGCGACTATGCACGGCCCGACTTCACTCCGGAGATCGAGACCGTCGATGGCCACATCGGCAGCGACGAGCTTCAGGTTACCTTCACCCAGCCGACCTACACGTCGTCCGATCTCACGGGCAACCTGACCCCGGACGACTTCTGGCTCTTCGACGTCGCGGGGAACAACCCCAAATCAATCGTGGGCGTGACCCATACACCAGGCGACACGACGGCTACGCTCACGCTGACGAACCTGGTCGCCGCGGACGATCTATCCAGCGACATCCTGGCGTTGAAGCCAGGGTCGGTGTGGAATTGGTACGGCGGCGGCTACGAAAACTGGGCCACCGGTATCATCCTGGAACAGCCGGTTTCCGGCGGACCGTGGCCGGCGATCATCAACGGACCGCCACTTGTCGGAATCACCCTGGCAGAGGGCGTCGTTGGTCACAGTGAGCTCTACGTCACGTTCAACGAACCCGTCTACGGAGACTTGGGCGCGACCGGGGACCTGGACCTCAACGACTTCACACTCACCGACGCTGAAGACGGTCGAACGATTACCGGAGTGACCCACTTCGCCGGCGACGACACCGCGATACTGACCGTTGCCCCGCCGCTGGATGACATCGACGACATGGACGTCGATACCCTTGCGGCAGTGTCTAGCTCGGTCTATGACGAGTACAACAACCCCGCAGGCACGGACCCGGTGGTCATCACCGCACTGGTAGGCGGGCCGTCAATCACCCTGGTCCATGGTGTCGATGGCTTCAACCGCCTGGCGGTCAGGTTCTCCGAGAACGTTTATGCCAGCCCTGACGGCACCGGCGCTCTGCAGGTCAGCGACTTCGTGTATGCAGACGTGGAAGGGAAGTCCATAACCGCTGTGGAGCACACCGCAGGTGCTTTCTCGGCAGCGCTCATCCTGAGCGGCGACATCGTCTCCGCAGACGACATAGGCGCAGACATGCTTGCCGCCTCCGGCAGTTCCATATACGACGTGACCGGCCACCCCGCCTCCACGGCGCAGGTGACGTTGGCCCAGGGCTTGGCCTCAGCCATCTCAATCGTTGAGGGAGTCGTAGGCCAAGATGAACTCAAGGTGACCCTCCAATCACAGGTCTACTCCAGCACAGATGAAACCGGCGTATTGCAGGTCAGCGATTTCGTGCTTAGTGCCGGTGGTCACTCGATTGACTCCGTGCAGCACGCCGCCGGAAGTTCGATGGCCGTCATCACACTGACCGGACCCCTAACCGGCGGAGATATCGGCGTGTCCGGCGTTTCGGCAGCAACTCGCTCAATCTTCGGCCCCAGCCCGGGCAACTTCCCTCTCGGTACGGATTCCGTGACCATAAGCGCACTGGCAGCACCGTTGATCACCAAGGTCGAAGGCGCAGTCGGCTATGATCTGTTGACCATCTCCTTCTCGGAGGGCGTCTACACCGATCCTGGCCAGTCGGGAGCCTTGGATGTGGTGGACCTGACCCTGGTCGATTCCGGAGATGGCAAGGCGATTATTGGCGTTGCCCATGAAGCCGGCCAATCGGTCGCAGTCCTGACGTTGGATGGCACTCTAACCGCTGGCGATGTCGGGGCTGGCACCGTGGAAGCCGCCGGCAGCGCCATTTATAACAGCATTGAAAACCCTGTTGGGACAGACCCGGTGACCGTCCAGGCCAACGCCTGTCCCGCGTGGGGGACCACCTTCGATTTCAGCGAAGGGGCTGGCAGCGCGACAACGACCGACGACTCCGGCTTGCTGGTGGGCAGTGTAGGTAATCCAGCGTTCAGCATGCTGGGCGACGGCCTGCACCACGGCGACGAGACCGAAGCCCAGGCGACCTACGTCGACATCAACAATGCCGGGTACGACAAGGCGATGATGTCGCCGCGGGCCTTCACCATCGAGACCAGGTTCTTCGCCGGCGACGTAGACCTGGACTACGCAGACGCCGACGGCAACGGTTTCGACGACGACTACGACGTCGGCGATGATCCGCTCAGCAAGAATGGAGACGGCCGCAACTACACCGGCCAGAGAATCATCGAAAGGCAGGGCACCTTCCAACTGACCCTCTTCAGGGCCGGCTTTGGAGGCGACTACGTCGAGTCCAGGGCAGGCCAGGCCCGGCTCATACTCAAATACCGCGCCGATGACGATGCCAGACACACCTGCCCGCATCCGCAGTGGCCGGACGACGATTACTCAGGCGCCGACGCCGCCATGCACCAGATTTCCACCGACATCGACCAGTGGCCCATCGTCAGCAACCACTGGTACCAGGTCAAGGTAGTCTTCAACTCGGACAAGTCTGAGGTGTCGGGTTCTGACGGAACACCTGCTGACATCTTCGTAGACGACCAGGGTACCGACGGAAGCCACACCGATCAGCTGTGGGATGGCTACGTGAATGCATCGAGGACTATCAACGGGAGTTCGTCCTGCAAGTGGGGAGCATTGCCCGGGGATTACGTGCGGACAATCGACAAGTTCACCGCCATCGGAGACAATCTGAATCATGGTGACATCCCCGGGGACTCGGGGAATCTGATGTTCAAGGGGCAGATCGACTGGTTGATCTGGCAGCCGGTGGCCGACTACTCGGGCGTTGACGACCCGCCATCCTAGACCACGACCTCTCGAGCACTCAGTGGCTTGGTCCGCAGCGCCAACTTGAGGGAACTGATGGAGCAGGTTATCGGACATTGAGGATAGATCCCAGGCGGTCACACGACTGAAGGCCGATCTTGCCTCAACGCGGTTCCGCCGATGTACAGGGACGGCATCCGACTGGCCCCATCAGATACGGGGCGCGGAAGGACCGGAAGAGATAAGAGACAGGGGTAAAGGTATGAGAAGGTTTTGCATTGCGGTAGCTGTCCTCGGCGGGTGGTTGATTACCTCGGCGCCGTCCTGGGGAGCTGTGACGATTCGCCCCGTCAAGGACGGAACGCTGGTGGACGGTGGCGGGTTTGGTACTTACGACGGTGTCGCGGACGCCGCCGACTGGTACTTCAACGAATCCAGCTACGAGGGAGCGGTAACGCGGGGCTCCAACCCGGCGATCGAACACCGCGTGGTGTGGGAGTACAACCTGAGCACCGTCACGCTGACACCTCCGGTCTCCGCCACGCTCACGTTTACCATGGAGGGTGCCTCAGTGTGGCCTCTGCCGGATACTGACGTACACGTCTACGCTTATCCCGCGGACCTGGTGGAGGACTTCGCGGACTTCTCTTCCGGCCCGACCGTGCTGCAGGGGATCGTGACCATCGTGCCGTTTCAGGACCCCACGGAATACTCGCTGAACGTCGATACCCCGGTGAACGACGCACTGACCTCCGGACTGGACCAGGTGGCGTTTCGGTTCATGGTGGATCCGGACGCCACCGAACCGGACTACCAAGCCTTCATCATCGCCCTCGAATCCAGTCCGACCACCAAGCCCTACCTGACCATCGATGAACCGGCGGACCCGGGCGACCTGGACGACGATGGCGATGTCGATCTGGACGACCACGCGGTCTTCGTCGATTGCCTCGCCGGCCCCGCAATAACCACGCCACCGGGAGACTGCACCGCGCTTGAATTCGACCGCGCCGACCTCGACCGCGACAGCGACGTCGACCTGAAGGATTTCGGGTTGTTCCAGGGGTACTATTAGCGCCGTTTCCACAGACGGTGCATGCAGTTCTGCGATAGCGAGTCTGTAACGGCCGGCGTCCCCGCCGGACGTCGGCCTGCGCGACGCAGGCCGCCAAAACGACCGGCCAAACCGACACCACCTTTCTGGAAACGGCACCAGCACAACAACGCGAGTTGCCCACTGGGTGGGTTCATCGACGGCAGTTCTCGAGCGGAGAGCCTATCCCAGAACCCTGTGGCACCGGTTTCCAACCGGTGTTTGACCGGTTCTGGGATAGGTTCTAGAGCCCAGGGTGTGGAGTTGGACAATTCGCTTTCTGCGGTGTGATCGACGGTCTTTTTCGCTGCGGTGTTGGGCAGAAGCTATCCCGTTGCGGTGTTGGGCAGAAGTCATCCCCAAACCCCTCTCCCCAGTGGGGAGAGGTTGGGAGAGGGGCGTAGCCGTCATAGAATCCCACCTCCCCTGCCCCTCCCTGCTGGGAGGGGAGTACTGGGATAGGCTCTAGAGCAGGTTCATTCCACGTGTAGCGGATTGGTCGATCCGCAGCTTTGGCCGTCCAGGAAACGAATCGATAGACGCACCTTGTTCTCCCGCCGCTGACGAACGAGGCCCCCGATCGCCAGACGCCCCCCCCCGCTGCAAGCTCCAGCCCCCGGGGGCGAAGGAAGGCCTCGGCGTCCCCCGAAGCTATGGGGCATCCGCCGGGTGCCATGCTCAACCCGAAGGGTGAGCATGAGAACGGGTGCCCCATCTCGTTGATCCGACCTCCGGGCGGATCTCGGGGTGGGGAAGGGACGATCCACCCCACCCAGCCGCGAATAGGCGCAAGAGTCTCGAGGTTTGTGCCTTCTGTGCTTCTTAGCGGCTTACGGAAAAACGGAGGAGGGGGGGGGCGTCGCCTACCACGGCGATCTCAGCATGACGCCAAAAGCACCATGACGACTGCACTCAACCCACGCCGATCGCGGTGGCTGCCGCGTAGTGCTCGGTGTGGGTGATGCTGAGCAGTACCCGCTTGAGGCCAAGTTCATCAGCCCGCTGGGCACAAGGCCCGGACAGCGCTACTTGCGGCTGACCCAGGGGGTCGTTGGTGATCTCGATATCCGTCCAGGCGATCCGCCCACGCCACCCGGTACCAAGAACCTTGAGAACCGCTTCCTTCGCGGCGAAGCGGCCGGAGATATGCGGAACGGCTTCGCCAAAGCGCTCAGCCTGGGCGCGCTCCACCGGAGTCAGCACCCGTTCCAGGAACCGCTGCGGGTGGCGCTCGAGCAGCTTACCTACCCGGGCGCATTCGATCAGATCTGTCCCAACGCTAGCGACGCTCATGGGCGCACAGCCTAACCTCAACCCCAGCGCCCCCGCAAGGACGGGATAGCCAGGCACCAGCCCGTGCTGGACTCTATCCAACTCCAACGCTATACACGCCGTCACAATGCCCGCGCCCAACCAACCCAATCCTGCGTCTCTCCTTGAAAACCTCAACGATCCTCAGCGCGCCGCGGTCACCCACTCGGACGGCCCGCTGCTGGTTCTGGCCGGCGCCGGAAGCGGAAAGACCCGGGTAATCACCCGCCGGGCGGCTTACCTCGCCTCCACCGTCGCTCAGCCACGCGAGGTCCTGGCGATCACCTTCACCAACAAAGCTGCCAACGAAATGCGCGAACGGATCCTCGCCCTGGGGGTCGGGCCGGAGATGACCGTCTGCACCTTCCACGCTCTCGGCGCCCGTCTCCTGCGCATCCATCACGAACGCGCCGACCTCCCCGCCAACTTCACCATCTACGACACCGACGATCAGCGCAAAGTGGTCAAACAGGCCATCGAGCTTGCAGAGCTCTCCACCGCCAACTGGTCGCCCGCGGCAGTTCACGCCCGCATCAGCCGGGCCAAGAACGACATGCTCACCCCCACCGAGTTCGAGGAGCAAGCCGACGACTGGTCCGACCGCGTGCTCGCCCGCATCTACACGGAGTACCAGCGGCTGCTCGAGCAGAACGGGGCGGCTGACTTCGACGACCTCCTGCTCAAACCAGCCCGTCTGCTCCAGAACCACGAGGTTCTGCGTCGCCAGCTCGAACAGCGCTACCGCTACGTGCTCATTGACGAATATCAGGACACTAACCAGGCCCAGTACGTCGTGGCTCACCTCCTCACCCTGGAGCAGGCCAACATCTGCGCCACCGGAGATCCCGATCAGTCGATCTACGGATGGCGCGGGGCGGACATCGGAAACATCCTTCACTTCGAGGAGGACTACCCCAGCGCCACGGTCATTCGCCTGGAGCAGAACTACCGATCCACCCAGCGCATTCTCGCCGCAGCCGATGCGGTCATCGCCGCCAACTTCCAGCGCAAGGAGAAGTCGCTCTGGACCGAAAACCCCGAGGGCGCCCGCGTCCGCGTGGTCGACTGCGAGAGCACCACCGAGGAGGCTGAGTGGATCTCCGCCCAGATCCTCAGCAGCGACAAGCAGGGCGTCTCCCGGTCGGATATCGCGGTGTTCTACCGAATCAACGCGATGAGTCGGGCCATCGAGGAGGCGCTCCTCCGCGCCGGAATCCCCTATCAGGTCGCTCGGGGAACGGAGTTCTACAACCGCAAAGAGATCAAGGACGTCCTGGCCTACCTGAGGTTACTCATCAATCCTGCTGACGATATCGCCCTGCTGCGGGCGATCAACAATCCTCCCCGCGGCATAGGAGCCACCACGGTCAGCCGACTCCGCAACCACGCCGCCACCCTGGGAGCGTCGCTCATGGAAACGGTTAAGCAAGCGCAGACGCTCGACGGCATCGGCCGCTCAGCCGCTCGCGTGCAGGAGTTTGCCGAACTGATAGCGGAGCTGCAGGGGTTGGCCGATCAGCCTCCGCGCACCGTCGTCGAGCAAGTCGCCAGGCGTAGCGGATTGCTGGCGGAGTTGACCCAGGAGGCGGAGGTCAACCGCAGCCCCCTGGACAATGTAAACGAGTTAATCAACGCCGCCGCCGACTTTCAGAGCGAACGTCCGGAAGCCACCTTGATCGACTGGTTGGAATACACCAGCCTGCTCGGTGACACCGACACCGTAGACTCCAGCCGAGGCGTGGTGACCCTGATGACCCTGCACGCCTGCAAGGGACTGGAGTTCCCCGTCGTCTTCATCATCGGGCTGGAAGACGGAACCCTGCCCTTCTCGCGCACCGGCGAGATCAACGGCCGGGACGATGATGAGGAAGAGGAAGAGCGTCGCCTGTGTTTCGTAGGTATGACCCGGACGATGCACACCCTGACCATGACGCACTGCCGCTACCGCCTGCTCCGCGGAGCGGAAACCCGCATGGTTAAGTCTCGGTTCCTCCGCGCCCTGCCGGAAGCGGAAGTGGAGTGGATCTCGCCCGTCGAGCAGAAACCCCCCAGCCACCGATCCGCCGTGTCCCACGGTCGATTGCCCGACGACATCGAACTCTGGGAGGTCGGCACCCTGGTGCGCCACCCCTCCCGCGGACTTGGCCAAATCACCACCCTGCGCCGAGGCCACAAACGCACCCACGTCCGCGTCGCCTTCCAGGACGGCGCCGACCAGAGCTGGGTCCTCGAGTTCGCCGATCTCACCCGCGTGGACTACGACGAAGTAGGCTAGCCGCCCAGGCAACGCCAACGATACCGTTACGTCGCCTAGCAATGGATGCGAGTCCTGGTTACTGAGTTCCGACCGGGTCGTAGAGCATAAACGATGAGCTGCGCACTCCCCCTCCCTCCCAGGGAGGGGTTGGGGGAGGGTCATAGTACCAAGTCCCGTTACAGTGTACCGAGTCGAACCAGCCCTGGAGACCTTCAATATAATGAAGATACAGGGGAGAGACCGCACATCCCAAGACCCAGCCCAGCCCTGGAGGGGGAGACCACGCATCCCAAAACCCCAGCCCCCGTATGGGGGCGCAGGAATAAAGCCCAGGGTGAGCGCAGCGAGCCCTGGGAAACCGAGCGTTTCCGTGCAGAGCCCCCGTATGGGGGCGCAGGAATAAAGCCCAGGGTGAGCGAAGCGAGCCCTGGGAAACCGAGCGTTTCCGTGCAGAGCCCCCGGAGGGGGCGAAGGAAGGTCTCAGCGTTACCCGAAGCGATGAGGCATCCGCGGACGACACTCTCGTCACGCGGATACACGCTACAGAATGCTTGAAACCGCTCTGGTGTGAACAGACGAGACCGCCGGAACCGCGGGTGGAACATAGAGAAACCGTCCCAGCTCCAAGCGTTCAGTGAATCACTCGTACTTCCGGCAAGCTGCGCATGAGGGCCTTCACTTGGTCGTCAGTGAGGTGCGTGCCGCCGAAAGCCAGCCACCTCAACTTGGTCAGCGTCACGAGCGGCGACACATACGCGATCTGCGTGCCGCGGAGATCTAGGTACTGCAATCCCGTCAGGTTCGCGAGCGGCGACACGTCCGTGATCTGCGTGCCGCCGAGTTGCAGGTACTGCAATCCCGTTAGGTCCGCGAGCGGCGACGCGTCCGTGATCTGCGTTCTGCCGAGCTCCAGGTGCCGCAATCCCGTCAGATTCGCAAGCGGCGACACGTCCGTGATCTCCGTGCGGCGGAGATCCAGGTGCTGCAACCCGGCCAGGGTCGCCAGCGGCGACACGTCCGTGATCGGCGTACCGCTGAGATCCAGGGACTGCAACCCGGTCAGCTTCGCCAGCGGCGACACGTCCTTGATCTGCGTGCCGCGGAGGTCCAGGGTCTGCAACCCGGTCCGGTCTGCCTCCGTCAGCTCTCCGGTCGGCTTGTTGAGCACCCCGCGAATCGCCGCCTCGATAACCTTCGCTGAGTCGACGTCCCCAACCTCGGGGCGCTGCGCCGCCAGAAACTGCTCGATGCGGTCCCGCAGATCCCTCTCTTTCAACCATCGCTGGCCGGGTTCCGTCTCCAAGAGATCACCCAGGTGGGGTCGCCCCACGAGCGCGGCCACCACGTCATCCTCTCGCTTGCTCCAGTACTTGACCGTGTCGGTATCGCCGCAGTCGTCCCCTCGACTCTCTGCGCTCCTCAGCCTCTGCAAGCGCACAGAGATTCTGGTCTCCTTCTTCTTCTGCGCAATGAGATCGCAGAACCCTTGGTCGCCTAGCAGCGTCCGGTACGCCTGCTCGCACTGGTTCTGCAAGCTGCGCGCAACTGCAAAGGCTCCCGCATCGAATACGTCGTTCGGGTCTTCCTGCTTCCGCGTCCAGATATGCCGATCCACCAGCATCCGGTTCAGGAATCGCACCACTTCGCGCGGGTTGTGGTCGCACGCCGGGCCGATCAGGTCCTGCACCGGCTCAAGGTCCGCCGCCAGGTCTTTGAGTTCGTCACGCCGCAGGGTGCGCCTGATGAACTCCTTGAACTGACCACGGTGGGTAGGGAGCGAAAACGGCAGTTGAATGATCTTGTTCAGGTAGGACTGCCCGTGCGGGTAGTCAGCCAAACCGAACTCCTCGTAGCGCTTCTTGAGGTGGCCTTCCAGCACCCGCGGATCGATCGCGAGCACGAAGACGAAGCCCGGCTGGGCCAGCACCAGCTTGATGCTCTCCAGAAGGTGCAAAGCGTTGTTCGGCAGACAGCGGTCCAGGTCATCGATGAACACCACAATCCGCAGGCGCTTCTCGGCAGCCTCGTCCTTGCCGCTCACCTCGGCCAGAAGCTGGAACGCGTTGTAGTACAGGCTCTGGTCCAGCAGAGGATCGATCGGGTGCTTTCCCAGCTCCTCCCAGCGGTCCACCATCTCCTTGGCGACGAAACCAGCCTCCACCTCCGCGAAGCCCGGCACCTTCGCCTTGGTCGTAGCCGAGAAGCCATACGCCACCGCCCGCAGGGCTCGAATCAGGCTTCCCCCGGCCGTCTTCAGTTTGCCCTTCGCCGTTCTCGCGTAGCGCTGCTCCAGAGCCCGGATAATCGTCCCGGCCAGCGGCACGACGGGGTGCTCTTCCTTCTCATACTGCCAGGCATTGAACCAGACGGTGACGACGTTTTTGCGTTTCTCAGCATCGACCATCGTGTGCGCCAGCTGCAGCAGCGAGGTCTTGCCATGCCCCCACTCCCCGAACACACCGATGGTGAACGGCCCTGCGGTACCCAACACCGCAGCCGCAATCGTGTCTGCGTATGTGTCCAGGCCGAGCCTGTCGTCACCCAGGTCGACGACAGGCTCATCGTTGATCAGCGCCAGGGGGGTAACCTTCCCTTGCGGCTGGCCACTCATTCGACTTCACCTCCGAAGTGCGCATGCACCGGTACCCCACCAGTATAGCCGAAAACCGCACACCGCCCTCTCGCCAACTCGGAACCTCGAACCCGGAACTCAGAACCTCCCCCCGACCCCGCCAACTTGATCCGCAGGCAACGGACCAGTAGCATCCAACCCGCTGAGCTAGAAGGAGACGGATCTTGACGGCCAAGAGTATCGACGAACAGATCGCCATCCTCACCCGAGGATGTGAGGCGGTGTACGCCATCGACGAGCTGCGGAAGCGGCTGGAGAAGTCGGCCGGCTCCGGTAAGCCGCTGCGGGTCAAGCTGGGTATGGACCCCACCGCCCCGGACCTGACCCTCGGCCACACCGTTGTGCTGCGCAAATTGCGCGACTTCCAGGACTTAGGACACAAAGCCACCCTCATCATCGGCGACTACACCGCGATGATCGGCGATCCCACTGGCCGCTCCAAGACCCGCCCGGTGCTCAGCGATGACCAAGTTCACGCCAACGCCCAGACCTACCTTGACCAGGCGGGCCAGGTCATCGATCTCTCCCCCGACAAGTTCGAGGTCCGCCGCAACAGCGAGTGGTTGTCGAAGATGAACTTCGCCGAAGTGCTGGCCATGGCGGGCAAGGTGACTGTCGCCCGGATGCTGGAGCGCGACACCTTCGCCAAGCGTCAGGCGGAAGGCACCGAAATCTACATGCACGAACTCTTCTACCCCATGATGCAAGCCCGGGACAGCGTGGTGATCGAATCCGACGTGGAGTTGGGCGGGACCGACCAGACCTTCAACAACCTCATGGGCCGCGACTTCCAGCGCAACGCCGGTCAGCCGCCGCAGATCGTGGTAATCATGCCCATCCTGGTGGGGCTGGACGGTCATGAGAAGATGAGTAAATCGCTGGGCAACTACGTGGGCGTTTCCGAGTGTCCCACGGACATGTTCGGCAAGCTGATGAGCATCCCGGACGAGACGATGCGCAATTACTTCGAGTTGCTCACCCACGTATCAGCCGACCGGATCGGCGAGTTGCTTGACGCCGCCAAGACGCATCCGCGCGATGCGAAGATCGCCCTCGCGAAGGACATCGTAGCCCAGTACCACGGAGGCGACCCCGCCGACCAGGCCGAGCAAGAGTTCTTTCGCATCCACGGGGCGGGCAAGACCGGACTGCCCGACGACATCCAGGACGTGACCCTCTCCCCGGATATGTTGACCGACGGAAGCATCGGGGCGGCGGATCTGCTGATCCACTGCAGCTTCGCCAAGTCCAAGGGTGACGCCCGTCGGTTGATTAGTGAAAACGGCGCCCGCCTGGATGGAGAGGTGCTCCCGGACCCGCATGGAAAGATCGCGGTCAGCACCGGGCAGATCCTCCAACGTGGTAAGCGGAAGTTCGTGCGTCTGGTGGTCGAAGCGTAGCCGCGCCGTGGGCGCGCACCACGTAGCTGGAAGGAATGACCACCTGCGAAATTGGAGGACGAAAACGATGGACTGAAGATGGGCAACGGTAGCAGGTGAAGCGCGCATGTTTGCGAATGTGCTGCTCACTTCTCCATTCTCCATTCTCCATTCTCTTGTTTTCCACTTGCCATGGCTTTGCCCGTAGTTGCCATCGTCGGCCGACCCAACGTCGGCAAGAGTTCGCTGCTCAACTGCCTGGCTGGGCGGATGGTCAGCATTGTCGAGCCGACGGCCGGCGTCACCCGCGACCGGGTCAGCGAGGTCGTCAGCCTCGATGACGAGCGCTACTTCGAGTTGGTGGACACCGGCGGGTACGGCATCGAGGACGTCGACGACCTGACCAAGCACATCGAGCGCCAGATCTTCATCGCCGTCGATCAGGCTATGCTGATCCTCTTCGTGGTGGATGCCCTGGACGGCATCATGCCGCTGGACAAGGAAGTCGCTCGGCTGCTCCGCAAGCACTCCGACCGGGTGATCCTCATCGCCAACAAGGTCGACGGGATCGCCCAGGAACCCACCGCCGCCGAGTTTGTGCGTTTGGGGTATGGCGAACCGCACAACCTATCCGCCATCCACCGCCATGGGCGAAGGGATCTGACCGACCTGATCGCCGAGCGGTTGTCCGGTCAGCAGGGCGAGGCTCCCGCCCGGGCGATCATGAAGGTGGCTTTGGTGGGCAAGCGCAACACCGGGAAGAGCACGTTCATCAACGCACTGGCCGGCGAGGAACGGGTCATCGCCAGTGAGCGGCCCGGTACCACGCGGGATGCGATCGATGTCACTTTCGAGCAGGCCGGCCGCACGTTCGTCGCCATCGACACCGCCGGCGTCCGCAAGATAAACAAGATGGACAACGCGATCGAGTTCTACGGCTACACCCGGGCGGAGCGTTCCATCCGCCGGGCGGACGTGGTGCTGCTGTTCATCGACGCCCTGGTCCCCGTGGGGCGAGTGGACAAGCGTCTGGTCTCCCTGATCCGCTCCGAGTTCAAGCCCTGCGTCATAGTGGTCAACAAGTGGGATCTGGCCATCGAGCGGACCAGCACGGAGGAATACGGCGCTTATCTCGAGCGGGTGTTCCCCGAGTTGGCCTATGCGCCGATCGTCTTCACCACCGCCACGGACGATCACAACGTCGACGCAGCCATTGACGTAGCTTGGTCGCTGTTCAAGCAGGCCAACCTCCGGGTGGGCACCGGGCAACTGAACGCGGTGCTCTCAGCCATCACCGCGGAGCGCGGTCCATCCGCCAAGCGCGGCACTAAGTCCCCGCGGATCTACTACGGCACGCAAGTAGCGGTGATGCCGCCGACTGTGGTACTGTTTGTCAATTCGCCCGCTTCATTCTCGGAGAACTACCGGCGGTTTCTGCTCAACCGCTTCCGCGAGGGTTTGCCTTTCGCCGAGGTACCGGTAAGATTGGTGGTCCGAGCCAGACGGGGCGGGCATTCCACCCCACCCACCTGAGCGAGGCGCACCGCATCGTCGAGGTCCATGGCCGGCAACGCCCGGGAGGTTCGCGATGTCCATCGAGTTTGACTGCCCCAAGTGTGGAAAGCAGATCCGCGCCCCGGAGTCGGCGGGGGGCAAGCGCGGTAAATGCCCCTACTGCAAGAACAGCGCCTACATCCCCTCGCCGCCGGATGAGGGTGAGGAGATCGGCTTGGCTCCGCTCGACGAGGACGCCGAGGCGCGCGATCGTCGCTTGCGGCAAGAAGCTCGCGACCTGGCCAGTGCGCTCAACCGCGAAGAACCCGGCAAGTATGACACCGGCGATCCCACCCCCTCCGCGGGGGACAGCGTCTTGGCCCTTCCCCAGGACTTCGAATCCGACCTCGCCACCCAGGTAAACGACTACTTGCAGGCTATGACCGGGTCGGACATGGGCGCAGCGGATCAGGCCACGCGCCAGCTCAAGAAGCAAGGCGCCCAAGCCAAGAAGTACGTTCAGCGTCTGATGCAGGATGGTGTGCCACCCGCCAACCTCGGCGTCCCCGCTCCGGTCTTCAAGGGCTTCCTCCGCTCGCTCCTGGAGATGCTATAGCTCGCCGCAAGGAAGTGTGTGCGGACCGGTTCGCCCCCGGTTTTCGACTCGCCTACTCGACTGACCCAGGGATATCAATCGGAGCGTGCTTCGCTCCCCGCCGCGCCCGGTAATCCAGCGCATAATAGACCGCCGCCAGGAGCACCAGCGCAACCGTTCCCTCCAGCGGCTGGACCTCGTGATAGCTCTTGCCCCATGCAGTATGAATCCAGAAGTCCGGGGACGGTCCCCCCCGCCGCAGCACCACCGCCCAGGACGGAGTTTCCGCCGTGGGGCAGACCCACAGCAGCCCCACGAAGTACGAGAGTATCCCCACCACCAGGGCGCCGATTGATACAACAAACACCGGCGCCCGCAGCATTCGGTTCGCTGAGTACCCGCTCAGCCGGGGTCCGCCCATGGCTCTGCCCACCAACGCATGCACCATGACGACGCCGAAGCCCGCACCGATCAAGTTCAAAATAGTATCATTGAAATCGTAGTACGTTCCCCAATCGCCGTGGAGATGGAAGTACTGGTACCCTTCGTCCACCATTCCGAGCAGCGTCGCCAGCAACACCGTCTCCCCAAACCGCCACGTCAGCGGAAAAAGCAGAACGGCAAGTATCGCGTACTGGGCATAGTGCATACTCTCCGTGTTAATCATAAAGAGCAGACGATGGGCTGCCACTGCCAATCCTGTGGTCATCACCCCGAACAGGACGGCATCCGCTCGGCGGGGATGGTCCTTGAGGTGGAGCACCAGCAGGACGCCCACGCAGACGAACACCGCGACGCAGAAGGATGCAACAATCAGGTTCCAGTGCGACGTGGCCCGCTCCCCCTGAATCTGATACGCCAGATCATTGCCCACGTCGTGCAGAGTCATGGCTGGAATGTAGAAGACCCCCACCAGCACGACGGCCAGCCACCTGCGGTTCCCCAGCCATGTGAGCACACTCGCTACGATGACGATACCACCTCTCATGCCCAGCCGGACACCGAGCCCCGCAGCAAACACTGCCCCCTCATGTCCAGAGTCCATCCTTGGCCCGGAAGCCTTCGGAACGGTATTATAGCAGAGTGATCCGCGTATGCGGTCATCGGCCTGACTCGCCCGGGCGTGGATACAGGCCCGAAGCGCCTACGCATGTTATCGGTCTGGAGCCGGCATGGGCAGTGACCGTCCCCACTCGAACCTCCGCACAACGCTGCTCTGTGGTGGTGCGGTTCTGTGCCTTTGCGTCGTCGCCCTCGCTCTGCGCACGTACCCGGTGTATGAGAAAGTCTTCACCCCGGGCTACGTTGGCTTCCAGGGGGTCGATCCGTGGTGTCACGTTCGCAAGGTAGACAACCTCGTCCACCAGTTTCCTCACCTCATCGCCCATGACCCGTACGCCCTGCATCCGGGTGGACAGAATATCGCGGTCGGACCGTTCTTCGACCTCCTGCTCGCCGGGGCGATCCTGCTCGCCGGGTTGGGGGCTCCCACCGTAGAGCTGACCCATGCCCTCACCGCCTGGTTTCCGGCGGTGTTAGGAGCGCTAACCGTACCGGTAGTCTACGCCCTGGCCCGGTCTCTGTTTGACCGGCGAGTCGCTCTCTTGGCTGCCGCGTTTATCGCGGTGCTCCCCGGGCCTTTC
>JAAEQG010000385.1 GCA_024231775.1 bacterium | reverse complement strand
CCTACACCATCCGCCGGGGTGAGCGCATCGCGCAGCTGGTCGTGGCCCGGGTCGAAAGCGTCGAGTGGGACGAAGCCGACCGGCTCAGTCCCAGCGAGCGCGGTGCCGGCGGTTTCGGATCCTCCGGGGTGGGATAGACGGCGGCCTTTCGAGCACCGTGCTCATCGAGGTGCGGGCGGTGACGGAGATCTTCGCCGATGGCTTCGAGTCGGGAGACGGCTCGGCGTGGTCGGAGTGTGAGCCATCATGTCCCTGACCGGATCTCCTACCAGATGGATGCAGAGTCAGGGTCGACACGACGATTCAACCTGGACGGAGGAGACAGACGAATGATCCGGACAACCGTGGGATGCATGACCTCGCTGGCGATCGTCTTCGCCGCCGCCGCGGCGGCGGAGCAGTACCCATCGCAGCAACGTGGCCTGTCGGCGTCAACCGCCTATCAGCTGAGCGACGACATCAACGCCATTAATCTGTTCAACCTCAATTCCGTGACCCGAATCAGCGTAGGCCCGTCCTACCAGGTGGGGCCGGGACTGAGCTACGAAATCGTTCTGATCAATAATACATCCTGGGACTATCAGGAAGAGGAATGCGTATGGGACGGCCAGGTGTGGCCCTATGCCGTCCCGGTTCCGGATCCTCGAACCGCGGCCGGCCACGGCTGGATGCTTAACCTTGGAAAGATTTATGCTCCGAACCACGAACCGTTTAACAAGACAAACGACTGGATATACGTTTCGGGCGACGGCGGTCAGCACCGGCTGCGGGAGCAACTGCATCCCGGACATCCGGCGCCGGATACTCAGTACTTCACCTGGTTTTCCGCCGACTCGAGTTACCTCCGATTAAAGCGGTATTCCCATACGACGAGCATAGGCGCCGTTCCGCCGCCCAACGCGCTCACCGGCACGGACTGTTATACTTTGGAGTTTCCCGACGGAACCATGCACGAGTACCACGGCTTCCCGGCCCCGGTCTCCGACTGGCGGCTGACCCGGATG
>JAAEQG010000384.1 GCA_024231775.1 bacterium | reverse complement strand
GTACATGGCGCGCGATCGGCGAGAATTACGGGCTGATAGATCATGGGGGTTTGGGTGGACTTGTCGCGAGCGCCACGCCGTGGCACTCTAGAGCGTTACAACCGGAGAGGTTCCCCCAGCTTGCCATCGCTTGGTAGTGCCATTGCCTGGCACTTTCGCGCGGCGCAATCCGCACAGCTTGCCCATCTTCACGCTGCGCGATAGTGCCAGCTACTGTCACTTTGTGGCGCCGGAATCTTTTCCTTCACCCCCTCCGGGGGCTCGGTCGTTGGAGCTTGGTTACCCAGGGCTCACCCATGACCTGCGGCTGGGCCGCATGACATGGGCTCACCCTGGGCTATATTCCGTCGCCCGCTTCGCGGGCTCTCAGAGTTGTGCGGTGATCCGGCCGAAGTCAGACAACGTGGCCGCTGCTTGGCAGGGCGGCACCTCGCGATGGTGTGCGATAGGACACGATCTTCACAATATGCCATGTTCCGGGCGGACGCCGTTCCCGCATTCCGGGCACACGCCCGACGTGTTGCCGGTGAGATCGTAGCCGCACTTGAGGCACAGGCCCTTGCGGCGACGCTGCCAGCGACGCAGGGGCGGGCGAATCGCGCACAGAGTAGGGAAGACGCCGAGTATGACTACTGGATAGGCAAACGGCACGGAGAAGGTGACGTACCTCCAACCGAACTTTGTGGCGTCGATCAGCTCGATGCCAGCAGCCTCAAACGGTGACGGAAGCGGACCGAGGACATCAAGGCCGCCGTCAAAAACCAGCCCCAGCCTCCCTGCTTCCGCCTGCCAGCGCAGACAATATCTATCAGTGCTTTGGTGCACTATGATCCGGCCCCGGTACGAGACCAGTCCGACCACCAACGCTGCGACAGAAGCGAGCGCCAAGAGGATGGCTATCACCTTACGCATCACGTCGCTTCCCCGCATTCCGGGCACACGCCCGACGTGTTGCCGGTGAGGTCGTAGCCGCACGCTTGACAATCCCCCGGCGGCGGGCGGCGGTCGCGCCACCAAAGCCAGGCGGTGCCGCCCGCAGAACCCACAAACAACATCCACAGGGGGATGATAAGGCCCTGGGCGGATCCGTCGCTCCCAGCCCATGGCAGCAAGAACATGTCCCGCCGCCCATGAGCGCTTTCAACATGCCAGCCATCAAGGCCGGTGAACAAGCCGTGGCAGAAGAGCAGGGCGTGTCGGTCGATGCCGCCCCCAAGTGCCGTGGATTCGTCTGCGTAGGCTATCATCCATCGCGTACTGACATACCACGACGCCACGATCACCGCACACGCCACCAGCCCCGCCCACTTGGCGATGCGTCGGGTTCGGGATGGGCGATGGTAAGGCATGATCACTCGAGTGTACCACGGTCTCGTTGGATGGATTCGCCACATTCCGGGCACACGCCCGACGTGTTGCCAGTGAGATTGTACGCACACACCTGACAATACCCCTTCGGCGGTCTCCGGTCGCGGTGCCAAAGCCAGGCGGTGGGGATGGCGAAGGCGAGGAGCGGGAGCCAAAGAGGGATCCGCACGCTAAACATCCCTCGTGAAAACTGTCTGTCGTACTCGGGCCACCACCTGGCACGCCAGCGCCTGTCGGTGTCGGGCAGCCCCCACAACAACCCTGGAGGCGCCATGCTATGGACCGTGGGAGGGTCCTCGTCCAAGATGAACAGACATCCCTCACCTACGGCTGCAGCGGTGTGCGAAGACCACCAAGTGTAGGCCAGCCCAGCGCCCCACGTGCTGACCGCCCACGCCACCACGATCAGCACACACACCACCAGCCCCGCCCACTTGGCGAGGCGTCGGGCTCGGGATGGGCGGTGGTGGGGCATATGGGCATTGTACCCGGACGTGGGGGGCTTGTATCGCAGGTGGCGATTCGGCGGGCGCTGGACGATGCGGGGGTTACCACCAAGGTTCGGTCTGTGGTGCCGATTGCGTTCGGGGTTACGCCCCTTAACAGGGGCTAATAGCCACATCGCTCCTCATCCCAGGGGCTTGCGCCCCTGGCTACCTCAGTAGCGCCCCCTCCGGGGGCTTTGACTCCGATCGCCGGGTGAACCGGAACTCGTCTTCGTCCTCTCCCTCACGGTCGCGGAAGAGACGCGAAACGGCACACTCATACGAGAATCGGTATGAGACAAGTTTGGGCAAACGCAACGTACCCCTCGCTGGCGCTTGGGGCTCTGTTCCTTTCTCTTGCGGTCGCGGCTCGCTTGGCCCGTCTGCGACGCTCGAAGGGTTGCCGTTATCCCTTCTTGGCCAGGTTCTTTATGGCGTCCTTAACCAATTTCAGCAGGTCCCTTTGGACACGACTTCCGTAGGACAGGCTCCAATAGAACTGCTTGTCGGTTCCCGGGATCACGGTGACGTCCAGGGCTGTCTCCCAGTAGGGACGCCGGAGGGTCTGGGGGACAACCGCCTGGTTCACGGTGCCGGCTTTTTGGAGGTGCATCTCGAGCTGGAATCCGAGGTAGCTGGGGCCTTCCACCTCTCTAGCTTTCTGGCTGTGCTTGCCGATCATGGATGTGGTGTGGACCATGAACTTCCGGGTGCGATACTTGACCACCAGCGTTTGTGAGTAGTCGGGAAACTCGAACGAGGGCGCCGGCTCGACATCGGCTAGCACGGCGCGAAGGGCCTTCTCGGCTTTGAGTAACGCTGGATCCGGAGCGGGCTTGGGATCGTCAGCATGGGCGGAGCAGAGCAGTAGAAGTGATGCGCATATCATGACGGGAATCCGTCTCATATCGAATCCCTCCTTTTGCTGTGAACATCTTGGCGATTGGCAGGTGGTCCACCTGCCCTACCTGACTGCGGGCGGCGATCGATAAGATTCATATAGTGTAACGTGGAGGGGCGGCGGGGGCAATGCAGGTGGGGTAGAGCCTGTCCCGAGGACCCTGGGGGAGCGGCTTTGCGGGCGGGTGAGAGAGGCTAGTGCCGATTCCAGGAGGAGCGTTGCTCTTTCGTTGGGTCCGCTCCCTGACGGTCGCGGCTCGGTTTGCCCACCCTGTGCTGCGCAAAGGATGGGGCACCCGAGGAAGAAGTTCCGAGTTCCGGGTTCCGAGTTCCGGGTTCCGGGTTCCGGGTTCCGAGACGGAGTTGTCCCCCACCGCTGAAGCGATGGGGCACCCGGCTGCCCGGGCGCGAAGCTCACGGGCAAGCTTCGCCGCTGGGCGCGGCTCCGCTTGCCCATGCCACCCGACGCTTGCTCATGCCACCCGACGCCCTGCAAAGGACGGGGCAGGCGGTAGGCATGCTCACCCTTCGGGATGAGCATGGCACCCGGCACCCGGCGTTCCACGCCAGCCGGTACCGGCGGCGAAGAAGCACAGAAGACGCAAAAAGGAGGAGGACTGGGGCCTAGCTCAGAACCGGCTGGAGATCAGTGCTGCAGGGATTTGGGGATGGCCTCTGTCCCTGGCAGGTCAAACGCTCTGAGGGGCTTGCCCCTCTCCCAACCTCTCCCCAGAGGGGAGAGGGGTTTGCCCACCCTGTGCTGCGCAAAGGATGGGGCACCCGGCTCTAGCCTTTGCGCAGACGCTGGACGGTTTGCATCAGCGCGGTTAGACGCGGGGGGTCGATTGGGTTGGACCATAGGCCGTCACGCTTGAAATACGAACCGATGATGAAGGCGTCGGCGTGTGGCCAATAGCGCTCCAGATTGTCCGGAGTCAGGCCGCTGCCGATGGCTACGGGGATGCGGACGGCGGACTTGGCTGTGCGAACGTCCTCGGGGTCGCTGGGTTGGCCGGTGGCTACGCCGGTGATGACGACTCCGTCGGCGCCGAAGAACTCGGTTGCTTTGGCTGCTTCCGCGAGATCGAGGTCCGCGGTGATCGCGTGGCTGGAGTGCTTCTTCTTGACGTCG
This sequence comes from bacterium, assembly GCA_024231775.1. Taxonomy (GTDB): domain Bacteria; phylum Planctomycetota; class Phycisphaerae; order UBA1845; family UBA1845; genus JAAEQG01. The sequence continues at coordinate 1,258 of JAAEQG010000384.1, read as the reverse complement.
GCGATTATGGCGATGTCTTCGGCGCCGATCCGGCGGCGGTAGCGCAGAAGTTCTCCGGCGTCGGCGTTTGCCATCAGGCCCTCGTCCGCGACGTGGGCGAAGGCAAAGCCCTCGGCGCGGATGAACGTGGCGTCGCAGGCTTGGGCGGTCGCCAAGGCCTCTCGGTTGGCTCCGGCGAGGATCTGCACCCCCAAGGGTAGGTCGGCTGCGGCGCGCACCGCTATGCCCGCAGCAGTCATCATCGCGACTATCTCGGGGCCCACCGAGCGGTTCAGGTAGGGGCGATCGTGCATGTTCTCGATCATCAGGGCGTCGCAGCCGGCGTCGGCGAGTACGCGGGCTTCCTCGGCAGCTACGCCGGTGATGTCGGCGGCGGCGCCGCGGTGATATGGCGTGCCGGGTAAGGCTCGAACGTGGATCATGCCCACTATGGTGCGGGCTGCGGGAAACGGAGAGACGGGGTTGGCGCTGGTCATGTCGATCTCGCTCCTGGGTTGGACGTATGCTAGCAGGGAGAAGATCGGAAGACCACCGGGGCACGCGATGAAGAAGTTCCGAGTTCCGGGTTCCGAAGCTCCCACCGCTTCCATTCCCCACCCGATGAAGAAGTTCCGGGTTCCGAGTTCCGGGTTTCGAGACAGAGCTGTCCCCCACCCCCGGAAGGGATGGGGCACGCTGCCGTCGATTCCATCCCCCACCCTTTGCTGCGCAAAGGACGGGGCACCCGGGCTGGGTGTGGTGGCTCGGCTTGGAGAGACGATCTATAATCGCACCATGACTGACAGGCTGAGTGAGAACGCGAACTGTGTGCAGGTGGGTATCGGGGACGCGCCGCTGGAACTATCCGCCTTCGATGCCTGGTACGGCTGCCGTCTGGAGGTGAGCATCGATGCGTCCGCCATCCAACGCCTGGAGCGCAGCCGTGCCATCGTGGAGAAGCTGGCGCGGGCGGATGAGCCGGTGTACGGGGTCAATACCGGGTTCGGTTCTCTCTGCAACCAGCGAATCGGTGCCGCAGACCTCGAACTGCTGCAGGAGAATCTGATCCTCTCGCACGCGGTGGGTGTCGGTCCGCCGGTCCCTGCGGAACTCGTCCGCCTGATGCTGCTGCTGAAGGTTCAGGGGCTTTGTCTGGGGGCGAGTGGGGTTAAGACTGCGACGGTGGCTGGGCTGGTCGGCCTGCTCAATGCGGATATCCTGCCGGTGATTCCTACTCAGGGTTCGCTGGGGGCCAGCGGCGATCTGGCTCCGCTGGCGC
>JAAEQG010000383.1 GCA_024231775.1 bacterium | reverse complement strand
GACACGGAGCACACCACGGAACCCGATGTCCGCGAGCCGGTACCCGGCCCCGTACCAGAACCGGTACGCGGCGGCCAGGTGCCAGGGCCGGAACGCCCAAGACCCGCCGCGCAGGACGCGGACGGCAGCATCACCCGTGGTCGCCACGGGATCCAGCTGACCTTCCCGGCCTTTGTAGGCGCGCCTATCCCAGACATCGGCGCACCACTCCCAGACGTTTCCCGACTGGTCGAGCGTCCCATAGGGGCCGGCCCCACCGGGATAGCCGCCCACCGGCGTCGTCTTTCCCTCGGTTCCGCCGAAGTTCGCAAGCGATTCGGTCGGCTCGTCGTTGCCCCACGGAAAATGGCGCTGGTCCTGGCCACGAGCCGCCGCTTCCCACTGCGCTTCGCTGGGCAGCTCCAGGCCCGCCCACCGGCAGTACGCTACCGCCTCCTCCCAGCTCACGCCCACCACCGGCTGCTGTGGTTGGTTGAACTCTTTGTCGTCCCAGAGCTCGGGCTTTGGTTGATTCGGATTGGCCTTCAGGTAACGCCGGTACTGCTCGTTGGTCACCGGATATTTGGCGATCCAAAACGGGCTCAGCACTACCTGATGTATCGGTCTCGAATCTTCGTCGACGTCGTCGGCCCCCAGAGTGAACTTTCCTCCCGGCACATATACCAAGACCGTACCGTCGTTCTCGTGCACCCGCTCACGTTGAGCGGAGTCCTCAAGTGCAATAATCGCTGCACCAGTTTGTCGGTTAATGATCGGTGACTGTCCGCTATCTCGATGGCCCGCTACCGCACTGACCTCAGTCGCCGTCGGCGAGATAGCAATCTCCAGCTCATTCGCCCGGTGCTGCAACGCTTTCAGCAGCCGACTGACACCGCGTTCGTCGAAAAGGTCCACGTAGTGCCAGCGCGAAAGGCGTTCAGGGACTATGCAACTTTCCAGTCTCACCGGGATCACGAAGATAGCGTCTTCCGGCTTTTCGTCCGCCATATCCAGAGCGCTTCGAATCTCCTTAT
>JAAEQG010000382.1 GCA_024231775.1 bacterium | reverse complement strand
GCCTCCTCAATATGCGGATACGATCCGCTGCACGTAGCGCAAGAGCTGGCAGCCGTCCCTCCGCCCGTTGCGCCGGGACCGAGAACCATCTGCGGATTGCCCGCGCCGTCAAAATCTCGATAAACGCTCGTCTCGTTCAACCCGCCATAGTCGCGGACGATTCGCGTCAACAAGCCCGGCACCGGCGTCACGCCATCGGCAAACAGCGCCTCCGGCTGCCCATACACCTCGTCCGGCGTCCCCTGTGTGTAACTATAGACCGTGATCACCCCCAGCACGTCCGTCTCGGCGACCACCTGGCCCCATTCATTGTAAGCCATCGTGGTCGTGGGCGTGAGCACCGTGCCATACTCGTCCGCCACCGGCGGGAATATGGTCCGCACCAGGTTTCCGGTCTCGCCCACGCCCTCCTCGTAATCGTACACATAGGTCGTCGTGCGCCCCAGCGGATCGGTCTCGGTCTTGACCTGGTCAAAGCGGTCCTCGTAAGTAAAAGTCCACGTCTGCACCTGCGCCGGGTCGCGGCCTGGGGGAGCAAGCGCACACTGGGCCGCCCCCATCGACGACTCG
>JAAEQG010000381.1 GCA_024231775.1 bacterium | reverse complement strand
GGAAGACACCACGAACGGATCGCGCATGTAGCGTTCAACGTGTGCCCGTGCCCCTTCAGGGCACCGATAGGGTTAGGGTGTTCTGGTCCAGGGGCTCCCTCTTGGCTTGCGGCATAGCCGCAAGTCAAGCGTTCACCCCTGGCTAAATGCCTTGGCCCCGTTGGGGCCGATTAGACATGCTGCCCGAGCCTCGACGGAGTCTGATAGAGCCCCCAACGGCCGGAACAGGTGGGACACTCGCTCAGCCCGTCGTGCTCCTCCAGCCCACGAATCGTCCTGCTTGGGCAACTTCTTGGGAGGAGAACCCCAAACAGAGGAGAGGCCGCGATCTCCAGCTCACCGCATCCGCCAGTCATCGACATCACCCGTAGCCGGTCGCCAAAACTCGTCTGTCCGACCCAGGGCGGATTGTCGAACGTACGGAACGACACGCCACATCACATCCAGTGCGACTTTAATATTGTAACTTCTTGTTGCTGTCGACCCCTCTCGCCAGTATTCTGAGACCTTCGGGGGTGCTTCCTTGGACAAGTGTGTCTGGCAGGGCATGGGCTATGCGTGCGTTCGTTTTGAGCAGCCTGTTCGTCGCGGTCGCCGCTGGTCCGGCCCGTGCGGAACTCTCCCACAAGATCCTACTCGGAGACTGCAACGCCGACTGGTCCGTTGATCTCGATGACCTCTCAGAATTGGCCGATGGCATCTCCGGGCCTGGGATCGCCCTTGACGCTGCCTACAGCTGCTACGATGTGGATAACGACTACGATGTGGACCTCAGAGACTACGCCGAGCTTCAGCGCGTCTTCACGGGTACGCAGCGAGTGTCGGTCACCATCTCGGCGGACGCAGATGACGGCACCGAGGTGGACGGGGCGACGTGGAACCCGGATGGATACGCATCGTCGGGAAGGAACCGCGTCGGAGCCCAGGGGGCGGAGTCCAGCAGCGTGGGCCTGCGCTTCCACCTGCCAGAGGTCCGGGCGGGTGAGAGCTTCGTGTATGCCCGCCTGCTGCTTCCGGGAACCGGAACCGGAAACCTCGACACCGCCGCCAGCCTGAGAATCCTCGGGGTAGATGAGGACAGCGCTGCCGGATTCGACAGCGCCAGGCCATCGCAAAGGCCAAAGACCGGCGCGAGCACCGCGTGGACTCTCACCGTGCCGTGGCCTGCGGTAACGGAGGACTACGATTGCAGTCCCTTACGCCGCTACAGCCCCGACGTATCCGCCGTGGTCAATGAGGTCATCAACCGGGAACTCTGGGGCCAAGGGCCGGATGGAAAGACCCTCGCGCTGGTCGTCCAGGACGACGGATCGTCGCCGGACAACTACCAGGAATTCCAGGACCATCGCGTGATCGAGTTCAATTGTCCAGGGCGCGTCGTGGCTCCTGTTCTGGAGCTGTATCGCACGCCAAGTTCGACCTTCATCGCCCGGGAGTCGCTGGGGCGTCCTACGAACCACTCGGTGACCGTGAACGCACTCTCTCTGTTGACCCTGGAGGCGTACCTCGAGTACGGCGCAAGCTCGGGGAGCTTCACCGGCTCCACCCCGGTGAACACCCATCCCGGCGGCCTCCCGCTGGAGATCGTCATCGACGAACTCGATTCAGACACGCGCTACTACTACCGCATGCGCTTTCGTCGCCCGGGCGACCCCCAGTTCGAGCCCGGACCGGAACGATCGTTCCACACCCAGCGACCACCAAGTTCGGTGTTCACCTTCACCATCCAGAGCGACTCACACCTGGAAAACCTGAACCGCCGAGAAGACGAGATCGGCAAATCACTGTACCGCCGAGCGCTGCGCAACATCGCCGAGGATGTCCCCGACTTCCACATTGCCCTCGGGGACACCTTTCACTGCGAGTCGTACATCGGTCGCGACGTGGTCGATGACGTCGAGGCGATTCAACGACACCTCGACCAACGCCCCTTTCTCGACTTGGTGTCCCATTCCGCCCCGTTCTTCTTCGTGATCGGCAACCACGAGGGCGAACAGGGCTGGCGCCTGAACGGTACCGCGGACAACGTCGCGGTCTGGGCCGCCAACGCCCGCAAGCTGATCTTCCCCCTGCCCGTTCCCGACTCCTTCTACACCGGGAACTCCGACAACGTCCCCTGGATCGGCCTGCGCGAAGACTACTACGCCTGGACCTGGGGCGATGCGCTCTTCGTCGTGCTCGACCCGTATTGGTACACGGTTACCAAACCGCACGACCTGCCCCAAGGACCAGCCGGAAGCGGGGATCGCTGGGACTGGACTCTTGGCTCGGACCAGTACACCTGGTTGCAGCAGACCATCCAGGGAAGTTCGGCGACCTTCAAGTTCGTCCTGGCCCACCAGGTGACCGGCGGAGTCGATGCCTACGGACGCGGTGGAATCGAAGCCGCCAGCCATGCGCTCGGCGGTCAGGGCTCGTATGAGTGGGGCGGCGCGGATCAGAGCGGAGACGATGTCTTCAGCACAATGCGCCCCGGCTGGACGGACCCGGTCCAGAAGATCATGGCCCAGTCCGGTGTGACCATCTTCTTTCACGGACACGATCACGTGTTCGTCAAGCAGGAGTTGGACGGAGTCGTCTACCAGGAGTGCCCCCAACCCGCCGACGCCCTGTACGGTGAGGGACTGTACGCTCTGGGGGGGTATACCTACGGCGACAAAGTAGACAACTCGGGACACCTGCGCGTCACCGTCTCGCCGATCCAGGTCGTCGTCGAGTATGTTCGGGCTTGGCGACCCGGCGATGGGGTGAATGGTGAAGTGGCCTACGCGTACACGATACCAGCATCTCTCCGCAGATAGGCCGGCAACAGCAACACGGGCCCCAGTCGTCGCCCGGCGTGGCCACACTCCAACCGAGCGCGTCCCCCCAATCAGAGCCCCGAGCGCCAGCCTCATCGAGGCAACACATGTTCTCACCGAACCGAGTGTCCGTCATCTCTCACTCCACAACATACGAACCACCAGAAAACGATGCTCACCGACGCGGAGTTACCCGTCTGTTACGTCTACCCTCCCAGCCAAAGCGTAGAAGGGGGTGAATCTCCAGGCAGGTGGTGTATCCACGGTCGGGAACCGCACCTGACCGAATGCGTCAGAAGGGGAAGCCACGAACCGTTCTCTTACCCCGTCACAGGAGGTCAGACCATGTCTAATCGATCGTCATTGTTCGCCGTGCTGCTGATGCTCGGCGTAGTCCTTCCGGCAGCAAGCGCGGAAACCGTCGAGCTACCCGGGCGTGTGGATGCGGTGACCGTCTACCGGGGCCAAGCTCTGGTCACCCGCACCGTGGAGGTTCCCGGTCCGGCGGGGCTGCGCGAGGTAGTGGTCACCGATCTGCCCGAACACGTGATCCCCGGCAGTCTGCACGCGGAGGGCGGCCCGCAGGTCGAGGTTCGCTCGGTGCGCTACCGCACTCGTCCGATGCGGCGTGACGTGCGCGAGGAGGTTCGCAAGCTCGACGCGGAGATTCGCGCGCTGCAGGATCAGCGCGAGGCCCTGTCGGAACAGCGCGCCCTGGCTGAGCAGCACGAAGCATACCTCGCCAGCCTGGAGTGCTTCGTCGCCCCGACTGCAACTGTGGAACTCAGCAAGGGCGTACTCGACGCCACGACCCTCAAGGAAATGACCCAGTTCGTGTTCGAGGAGCGGCAGCAGCTCCTGCAGGGCGAGTTGGACCGCCGACCGCGGATGCGGGATCTGCAGGAGCAGATCGAGCTTCTACAGCGCCGCCGCGGCAAAGTAGCCGGGTCATCCGCCCGCACGGTCCGGGAAGCGGTCGTCTTTGTGGACCTGCACGAAGCCGGCGGTGGGCAGATGCAACTGCACTACTTGGTGTCCCAGGCGAGTTGGTATCCTTTCTACAACATCCGCACGGAATCCGAACGGGAATTCGTCCTGGTCGAATACAACGCCTCCGTACAGCAGACCTGCGGCGAGGATTGGAACGACGTATCCATGACCCTCTCCACCGCCACGCCGTCGCTGACCGCCAGAGCCCCGGAGCTCACCCCGTTGGCGATCACCGTGGCACCGGACGCCCCGACCCTGCGTGCCCTGGTCCAGAAGGGGGAGAACTACGAGCAGGCTCGCCAGCGACTCCGTAGCGAGCAGACTCAGTTCGAGAACGCCCGGAACGCGCCCCGGCAGCACGTCCTGGGGCAACAGGGACAGAGTTCCGTATCCGGACAGCTCCACTTCCTCGGGGATGACCGCGAGCTGAACCGCCTGGCAGCCGACCTCCAGAACCTAGACTTGCTCAGCCGCGAGCGGGTCCGACGCAAGTCCAAGATTCGCTCGGCCTCGAACGAGGGGGTAACCGTCACCTACGCCATTGCAGCCCGCACCTCCCTGCCCAGCCGCTCGGACCGGCAGCTCATCCGCATCGCTCCCCTGCGCCTGCCCGGCAGCTTCTACAAGGTGGCTACGCCCGTGCTGACCGAGTACGTCTATGACGAAGCCCAGGTCACCAACGGAAGCGAAATGGTGCTGTTGGCCGGATCGGCGGCTACGTACAAAGCCGGACAGTTCGTCGGACACGGCGCGGTCCCCACTGTGGCAGTGGGCCAGAGCTTCACCGTCGGTTTCGGAATCGACTCGGCCCTGCGCGCCGGGCGCGAACTGGTGGAGAAGAAGGAGATCACCCAGGGCGGCAATCGCGTGGTGGATCTGACCTACCGCTTGACGCTGGAGAACTTCGGCATCGCCCCCGCAGCCGTGCGTCTGTTCGAACGCCTGCCCAAGACCACGGGCGCGGACATCAAGGTGACTCTCGGTGACACCGGCGACGAACTCAGCGACGATGGCACTTACCGGCACGCCCAGCACAAGCAGGGCATTCTGCGTTGGGACCTCGAGGTACCCGCCCAAGCCCAGGGACCGGACGCCTCCGCCCTGGAGTATGATTTCCGCCTGGAGTACGACCGCAAGATGAGCATCACCGGCTTGGCCATGTCCGAGTGAGGAATGTTTCCTTCCACTCCCTGGGGCGGGGTGGTGGCGCCGGGTGCGGTGTCCTCCACCCCGCCCGACCACTATGCGTCGCTCCATCTCCAAGACGTAGCGCCGCACCTTGTGGGCGGCACGCAGCCCCCTACGATAGCACCAAGAGGGTGTCTCTGGATTCACTACGCATTGCCGACCACCCCACCCAAACAGGACGACCGAACGCAAGCGAGAATCGCGCAATCCACCGTGAACCGAGCCTTCCAGTTTGCAGCCTCAAAGAGCCACGATCGCAAGGAAGCGGGCTCATGAGGGCAGCCGACACCGCGGTCAGGCACCTCCTCACGGACCCAGCTTGAATCGCTCATCGATCGGGTGCGACGTAGCACCGGCCCAGTCACGGTGGAGGGCGGGGTTGCCCGACAAACCGCGGCGGAGTAGGCTGAGGCCCGGTTCTCGAACACAGGGAGGTATGAACGGTGACCGCCAGATACGCCGGAAGCTATGTGAACCCCCCGCTCCGCCTTGAGGCGAGGGCCATTCGGATGGGCGCAGCCGTTGCTCTGCTGTTCGCCCTGATGCTCAGCGCTCCGGGGTGCGAGTCTGACGAGGAGGTACCCAGCCCCCTGACCCGTGAGCAGATGCGCGAGTTGGTGACCAACGACATCCGGGCTGCGTGTCCGACTCTGGCTGAGGCGGAGATCGTGGACCAGTTGGTGGCGTGGCAGTTCCGTAACGATGGAGTCTTGCCGCGCGAGGAACTGCTGGAGACTCGCCTGCGAGTGTGCGAGAGCGGTGGCGGCAACCCCACGTGTCCGGCGGACACCGAGGACATGGTCGAGTGCATGGTCGATTGTGCGTGGTGCAACGATGTGCTGATCGACACGGTGCATCTGGGGGTGTTCCCCAGTGATGTCGACGATGCCTGTTACTTCGCCTCGGACGCCGAGATCGAAACCCTGATGACCGTGGCGCAGGGCGATTGGGTGGCGGGCGTTTCCCGGCGGGACGCAATCGCCGACGCGGTGGACTCCTGTCTGCTCGAACCGGGCGACACCGGCGAATACCCGTTTTGCGGGGCCTGCCGAATCACGATAATCGACTTCGTGTATCCCTAGCCCGCAGCTCCATAGCCCCATAAACGCCAAGCGCTTCGCCCCTTGGCTACCGAAGCTACGTCCCGTAACAGTTGGCGTCTCGCCTTCGGGCGGACGCGGTTACTCTGCGCATGCCAATGCACCCGTCCCGCTCAACAACTGCTCCGATCAGCACTGAAAACAGGCGATGATTCTCTGTACTCTCCGTCCGCTCGGCGTAATCCGCCCGGGGTGGGCGGTAGCTCGTCCGGGGTGTCTCTTCGCGCGGGAATGGTCTGCGAGCGGGCGACCCACCGCACCGCTTATGGCTCGAGGAAGCTAACCATGAGAACCAAGACAAGCATGCTCATCGTCTGCGGACTGCTGGTGGCGTCCACCGGGCAGGCCCCGGCTACAGATGTCGGAGCGGCCTCGAACGCCAGCAATATGCAGGTCGGAATATCCGCCGACGGGATCATCAACTTCGATCAGAACGGCACGCTCACCATGAACCGCGACGCGACGGGTGTGGAGACCATCAGCGTCGCCGCCGGCGTAACCGGAACGATCAACTTCGGCTCGGGCAGCACCGGATACCGGATCAAGTTCAAAGATGCCCCGGCGAAGATCCTGCTGGGGATCGGTGCGCAGCTCACCATTCTCGGTACGGATGCCAACGCCGGATTCGACTTCGCCACGGTCGCCACGGGTAAGACCCTCACGATAACCTCGTCGTCGCTTGACTCCTTGGGTGACGCCGCAGCAGCCAACCGCCTCTTGCTGGGCAATGGCAACACGGTCGTCTTCGGCGGCAGCGGCGGGGCTACGAACGCGCTGCACAATGTGGTGATCGTGAATGACACCACCGCTCCTCCGACGGTGGACGTGAACGCGTCGATGAACATAGAGACCCTGACTGTCGCCAGCGCCGGGGACGACTTCACTCTGGACATCGCCTCCACGGCGACCGCTACGATCGCAGACGGTCTAACTCTCGAAGACGACACCATCCTGGAGGTGGGCGGAGCTGGGGGCACACTGCACTTCACGGGCGGGCTGACCCTGGCAGGAACCTCGACTCTGCGGGTGGCGGGCACCGGAGCCACAGTAAGCGGTGGCGTCGTCCTGGGGCCGGGCACCTCGGTTGACGTTGACGCAAGCGGATCGATCGCGGGCGTACTCGAACTCACCGGCGATGCGGTCCTTGACGTAGCGGCGGGCAACACGCTCACGACCACCGTGGACGTTGGCGAGCATGCGCTCACACTGGCATCGCCGGGGACGATCTCCACCGTGCTGCTGGCCACGTCAGGCGGCGAGGTGGAGCTGGACGCCGCCGCAACGATCAGCTCGCTGCAGGTGACCGCCACTTCGGGCACGGTGACTCTGCGGAATGGCGCCGATCTGGGCGGGACAGTCACGGTGAGTGGCGCGGGCGGGAGACTG
>JAAEQG010000380.1 GCA_024231775.1 bacterium | reverse complement strand
TCGAACGCAGAGACGCAGAGTTCGCAGAGAAGCCGGGACGGAATGGTCCGCGCGGCGATCCACGCCGAGCCTCTCTCTTTCCGGAAGCCGCCAAGAAGCACAGAAAGCACAAACCTTGCGCCCTTTGAGCATCTTCGTGGCCAGTCTGTCCCCCACCTCGAGATCCGCCTGGAGGCGGATCAACGAGATGGGGCACCCTTGCCTCTCCGAACCGCAAGCGCAAGAAGGCGGAACGCCACCGATGAACTCGAATGGGCACATTCATGCGAGATCTGGTATCACCCGCATTCGGCGCTGGTTGTGTGCCAACATGTCCCGAAGGGCGGCTGGGCGAGGGAGGTTGTGTCCGGGTAGGTGCAGACCCGCTCTTTCCCGTCTCGCTACGCCAAGCCCACGATCTCGGCCAGTAGGGTCAGGGCGTCCTGGAACCCGATCGGGAGGATCTGCTCGGAGAGCGGAGCCAGCTTGAACTCCTGGTCTTCCAGGAAGGTGTCCGCTGGGGAGACTGCGTCCATCAGGGCGGTGGGGTCGTCCACATGGTTAAGACCCAGAACGTGTCCGGCTTCGTGGCTGGCGATGTTGCCGATAGCGATGCCGAGCTCTTCCGCTGAGGGGGCTGCGCTGAAGACCTCGGGCTGGAAGGACTCGGTGAAGATGACCACCATGTCCTCCGGGTCCTGGTTGTAGTGGTCCACCGACTCGGCGATGCCGAAGGCGATCGGGTTGCGTCCGCCGAAGAGCACTGTGGAGAACGGTCCCTCGGGCAGAGGATCGTCGCTGGTGACGACGTCCACCGCGACTTCGGCGAAGTTCTCCAGCACCGTTTCGACGATAGACGCCTTGATAGTCTCGGTTTGGCCTGCATAGCGCGGGTCGATCTCCGCGGCGTCGAAGGGTCCCACCGTGCTGACCGGGATAGTGGGGGCGTTCACCGTACCGCCGTCGAACTTCAACCGTAGAGTCTGCCGCACGGGTTCCGGTGGTTCGCCGCCTCGGAGAATCTCAATCGCCACCCGATAGCTGCCGACTCGGTATTGGTTACTCCCCGCGAAGGTCGAGCCCCCCACGACTAGGTAGTACGGCTCTGAGGTGTGCCGGGCGACCTCATCGATATAAGCGTCCAGCGGACGTTGGGCTTGCTCACGGTCATCGTTGTCGATGAACAGCCGCCGCTCTTCGTCGTAGAGCGCGATGGAAATGTCCAACGGTCCCTCGAGGCTGTCGGTATCGACCAGGATCCGGTCGCCAGCCCGCAGGATGCCGAGATTGAAGACATCCAGGTCGCCCACTTTGGCGATCGTACCCTGGAGATGGGCTTGGTCGGTCGCGTCGAGCACGGCGACGAGCGCCTGTCCGAAGGAGTCGTTTGGTTCACCTCGCGTCGGGCCCTTGCTGCTCACCGCAGCGGGATCGCTGTTGCCGTCCTCCAACGGACCGCCGTTCGGAGTTGCGGGTTGGGGTGTCAAGGCTTGACAACCGGCGCCCAGCACCAGCAGGGCGCATAGCGTCCCACGCACTCCGCGCCGTAGCCAACCGTGCAGCGGTTTCTCACGTCGTTTGGGAACAAGCTGCGGATGGATGGTTTTGCCTCCGAAAGCCGGGTCGCTCGAACCGCGTCAGACCACATCGCAGTTTAGGCTGGGGCGCACTGTCCGGTCAACCATCACATCAGACGGACGAAGATTGGTGAGGACTGTACGTCGGACGAGCATTTGGACCTGTGAGCGCCTTCCGAATTGTCATGGTTGCGGGGTGGCTGACCGGGCTTGGGCGGGCGGCGCTACAGATTGAACCGACTAATCCGGGGCGAGGAACTTTATGGCGACGAACCCGCCGATTAGTAGGATGCCGACCGCCAGGGCGAGCCAGTCGAAATAGCGGTCGATGAAACGCTTCATCGGTCGGCCGAACAGGTAGAGCAAACCCGCCACCAGGAAGAAACGCGCTCCGCGCCCGACGGACGAGACCAGCGCGAACCCCAGCAGGTTCATCTCGAACGCGCCCGAGGCAATGGTGAAGACCTTGTAGGGGATCGGAGTGAACGCGGCGATGAAGACGATCCAGAAGTCGTACTGCTGATACAACTCGGCTACGCGGGTCCAGTGATCCTCCGCATGGTAGAAGGAGATGATTGGCTGGCCTACCGTCTCCATCAGCCCGGCGCCGATCCCGTAGCCGGCCAATCCGCCGACTACGCTGCCGGCGGTGCAGATTAGCGCAAAACGGAACCACCGCCGCCGTGCGCCCATGACCAGGGCGATCAGCAGGACGTCCGGCGGGATCGGAAAGAAGCTGGACTCCGCGAAGGACAGCAGAAACAGCGCTAGAGCGCCGTAGGGCGTCTCCGCCCAGTGCAGCACCCAGTCATACAGCCGCCGATGGATGCGCCAAGGCGAAGGCTCGGGGCTGTGGGGCGTGTTTGCTTCGGTCATCATATTCCGCGTCGTCTCCCGCGTCGGGGGCCAGGGTGAAGGTCCATGGGTGATCCGCCCCCGATTCACCTGCGGCGAATCTCCCCAGCTCGTGAATGACCCGGGCGACGAGTCCGACCACGTTGCGGGGGATGATACTCGACGGGCATGGCGCTTTCCATCCTGTCGAAGTGACGAAGGCGCGTGACGCCGGGGAAGACGTGCTCCGTGACCGAAGGATGGGGATAATCTTCCTCGTCGTCCGAATACCGTTCGGTGGGCAGGGGGTGGACGAGGCGGGAGTTTGGCGGCATAACTCTCGGTCGAGGAGGTCTCTTATGGTAACTGCCATCGTGGTTCTGCTGGCTGGGGCGTCGTTGCTGGGTGAGCCCATCGCGGCTGAGTCGGTTGCGCCGGAGGTCGATGCCATCCTGACCCGTCTGGAGAAGACCGGGGATGGTATTCAGGGGCTCCGCTGCGCGCTGGAGTACAGGGTCGATGATCGGATCAACCTCGATGAGCTGGCCAAGTTTGGGGCCATCACCTTCCGGCGGGCTCAACCGCACGACACGTTCATGATTCACTTTCACAAGCTGGTCCAGGACGACATCGCCACTAAGAAGAAGGAATGGTATCTCTTCCGCGACCGCTGGCTTTGGGAGGTCAAGGAACGTACCGCTACCATCATCAAGCGTGAGATCGTCGCGCCGGGTGAGCGGATCGACCTCTTTGATCTGGAGACGGCACCGTTTCCAGTGCCCTTCGGGCAGAAGAAGGCGAGCATTCTGAAGAGCTTTGTGGTCACGCTGGCGGCGCCGGTCAAGGGCGATCCACCAGATACCGACCATCTCGTGTGTGTGCCCCGTGCGGACACGCAACTCGCCCGCGATTATAAGAAACTGGAGTTCTTCGTCTCGCGGAGCCTGCACCTGCCGGTCCGCATCGTGGCCACAGAGCTTGACGGATACAAAGTCACCACGGCGTCGTTCGGGAAGATCGAAATCGACCCCGGGTTGACCGACCGGGACTTCGCCGGTCCGCCGAGCTGGAAGAACTACACCGTCAGCACCGAGCCGCGAGCCACCCCGCCGAGCACCATCCCGGGGTCCTGATACCGAGTGCAGTTTGAGTTTGCCGATTGGACTTCATCGGTTGCGTTCCGCCTTCTTGCGGTTGCGGTTCGGAGAGGCAAGGGTGCCCCATCTCGTTGATTCGCCTCCAGGCGGATCTCAAGGTGGGGGACAGACTGGCCACGAAGATGCTCAAAAGGCGCAAGGTTTGTGCTTTCTGTGCTTCTTGGCGGCTTCCGGAAAGAGAGAGGCTCGGCGTGGATCGCCGCGCGGACCATTCCGTCCCGGCTTCTCTGCGAACTCTGCGTCTCTGCGTTCGACCTC
>JAAEQG010000379.1 GCA_024231775.1 bacterium | reverse complement strand
CGATGATGCCCAGCTGGTGGTAGGTGATCGCGGCGTCATGCTCGTTGCTCAATTTTTCGTTGATTTTCAGAGATTCCCGGTGCCATTTTTCAGCGGAGTCGAAATCCCAACGCTCTCGGGCGATTCTGCCCAGCTGGTGGTAGGTGCTAGCGGCGCCGTGCTCGTCGCCGAGTTTTTCTTTGATTTTCAGAGATTTCTCGTGCCATTTTTCGGCGGCGTCGAAATCTCGACGCTCTTCGGCGATTATGCCCAGCTGGTGGTATGCAACGGCTTCACGCGCAACCTCGCCACGTTCTCTCAAGAAATCGGCAAGTTTACGGTACTGTTGCTCGGCCTCGACGAAACTATGCTGGTTCTGGGCAAAGGTACCCAGTACCTGAAGAAGGAACGCCCGGTCATCGGTCATTCCCAACCGCTCGGCTTCCTCCAGAGCCACGAGGAAGTTGGCACCGTGCAGACGAATGGCAGTACGCTGCTCATGGAACGGACGCGGAGCCAGCTGACTCGCCAAACTCCCGAAGAGGTCGACGAACGCCCGCGCCCATCGGTCGCGGACGCCACCTAGCGTACGCCGCAGTAGCGCCGAACGTAGGAATCCTGTCAACGCCGGGTGCATCTCGAAGCCCCCCTGCCCCAGCACCCGCAGCAATCCGGCGCTGGTGAGGGCTCGCAGAAGCGCGTCGATCTCGCCACGCGATGGCGATGGCTCGAACCGTCGCGCCATCGCTTCAAGGTGATCGCCGTCAGCGAAACGCTCATGGAACGACAACGGCACCAGCAACGGACGCAACCCCGCATCGAGCGCTTCCTCCGCGAAACCCAACGTGGCGTAGAGCTTCGCCGACGCCTCGTCCGCATCAAGATCGAGCGCCGCCAGATTCGCCTGCAACGCCCCGATCAGCTCCCCGGCCCGACGTTTCTCCAGTTCCGGCAGAAGCACCCGCATGGCCAGCGGATGACCGTCGAGCAGCTCCATCAGCTTCGTCACCTCGGGGTCCTTGCGGTCGACCGTCAGGCCGAGGTCCCCGAGGATCTCCTCACAATAGACCCAACGCTCCTCGCCCCGGAGGCCGGAAAGCGACACGATCCACCGTTCCGGCTTGAGCCAATCCTCTTCGCTGCGGCTGGTGATCAGGACCTTCGTCCACCCATCGCGCAGCGCGGCGAGAAACGCCCGCAGCTGGCCGCGGTCCTCCTCCGAGAGCGTCGGCCGCGCCGACGACCCCGCGATGCCGGCGACGACCTCGAAGTTGTCCCACACGATGACGTAACGGTTGTCCCGGAGCACCCGGGCGAGCTCGGCGATTTTGCGCTCGGCGTCGAGAACCGCGAACTGCGTCCCGAAGAGCTGCTCGCCCATGCGGTTGAAGACGTACTCGGCGCTCCGGACCTCCTGGAAGGCGATCCAGAAGCACCCGGCGCCGAGGCCCTCGGTCCGCGCCAGCCACTCGACGAAGCCGCGCGCCAGCGTCGTCTTGCCGACCCCGCCCAGCCCGTGGACGAGGATCCCCGCCGG